>NZ_JBGBPT010000016.1:0-121724 GCF_041106355.1 Streptomyces sp. BF23-19
AAGCCCGGGAGGAGCCCGCCCCCCGCCCCCGCGGCGAGGGTGGTGGTGTTGTCGGTGTCCTCGGACGCGATCTCGGCGCCCGCGGCGACGGCTCCCTGGGGGACGACGGTGGTCTGGCCCGCGGTCTGGGCGGAGACGTCCGTGGCGGTCACCGGCTTGGCGGTGGAGGGCTCGGGCTTCGGAGCCGGGGTCTCCTCCGTGACCTGGTAGTCGAGGGTGCAGCCCTTGGGGAGGGCGGGGAAGTCGGCGAAGCCGGACGGGACGTCGTTGCCGCCCTGGGTCTTCCATTCGAAGACGGGCTTGGCGCTGCTGGGGTTGTTGATGCGGGAGAGGTAGTCCGACGAGCCCTTGGGGTTGGTGCGGGTCAGGGTGCGGGTCCAGGTGTCGGCGGGGTCGGCGCCGTGCATGACGACCTTGGGGCCCTTGGGGGACATGGTCAGGTCGGCCTGCAGTCCGGCGCCGAGGTTGACCTGCTTGACCTTGGAGACGCAGTCCGCCGGGGCCGTCGGGGCCGTCGCCGCCTGCGGCAGCGGGTAGGACTTGGTCGTGCCGCCCTTGGCCACTGAGAGGGACGGGTGCGCGGAGTCCTTCCCGACGAGCTCCAGCTCCAGGCCGTTCACCGAGGCCTTGAGGTGCTCGACGTCCAGCGTGGCGAGCACCCGGCCCGTGTAGCCGTCGCCCGGCTTCCAGTCGTCGGAAACGGCGCGGATCCAGGCCTCGGGACCCTCGGACTTGTTGCGCAGCACCGCGACGACGCCCGTGCCGATCAGGACAGGGGTGCCGGCGTAGCGGTCGGGAACGGTCGCGGCGACGGCCGCCGCGGCCGGTGCGGTGGTCGTGGCCGCGTACGCGGTGCCCGCGATCGGGGCGAGGAGGGCACCGGCGAGGACGGCGGTGGCGATGGAGGCACGGAGGGCGGTACGCATAACGACTCCTGGAAGCGCTGTCTTGGGAGGGTGGAGGAGAGTCGCATGCCGCGGTTTTCTCTGTCGGTGAGAGCCGGGTGAGTGTCTGGCGGGCTGCTGAGAACAAAGTTACGGATCTTGTTCGCGCGGACGATCCGGCTCCTGTCACAGATCCGTGACGGAGAGTGGAGGTGTCGATTCCATAGCGGATCCGGGGGCGGGGGTGACAGGTCGCTACGCGCGTAGATATGCTCATCTGGTGACCATGCCCACCACCCTCACCGCATTCGCTGACGTGACGACGTCCGACAGTGCGCTGCGCCGCTTCCTGTACGGGCTGCCCGGCGTCGACGCTGTAGGACTGGAGGCCCGCGCGGCCTCCCTCGGCACCCGTTCGATCAAGACGACGGCCAAGGCGTACGCCATCGACCTGGCCATCTCGATGATCGACCTGACGACGCTGGAAGGCGCGGACACCCCGGGCAAGGTCCGGGCGCTCTCCGCCAAGGCCGTCAATCCCGATCCGACCGACCGTACGACCCCGATGACGGCCGCCGTCTGTGTCTACCCCGACATGGTGGCCACGGCGAAGGCCGCGCTGAACGGCGCCGACGTCAAGATCGCCTCCGTCGCGACCGCCTTCCCGGCCGGCCGCGCCGCCCTGCCCGTCAAGCTCGCGGACACCCGTGACGCCGTCGCCGCCGGCGCCGACGAGATCGACATGGTCATCGACCGTGGCGCCTTCCTCGCCGGCCGCTACCTGGAGACGTACGAGCTGATCAAGGTCATCAAGGAGGCCTGCGTCCGCGAGGACGGCAGCGCCGCGCGCCTGAAGGTCATCTTCGAGACCGGCGAGCTGTCGACCTACGACAACATCCGCCGCGCCTCCTGGATCGGCATGCTCGCGGGCGCCGACTTCATCAAGACGTCGACCGGCAAGGTCGGGGTCAACGCCACGCCGGCGAACACCCTGCTCATGCTCGAAGCCGTACGCGACTTCCGCGCGCAGACCGGAATCCAGATCGGCGTGAAGCCGGCCGGCGGCATCCGCACCACCAAGGACGCCATCAAGTTCCTGGTCCTGGTCAACGAGACCGTGGGCGAGGACTGGCTGAGCAACCACTGGTTCCGCTTCGGCGCCTCCAGCCTGCTCAACGACCTGCTGATGCAGCGCCAGAAGCTGAGCACCGGCCGTTACTCCGGTCCCGACTACGTGACGGTGGACTGATCACCATGGCATCTGTATTCGAGTACGCACCGGCTCCCGAGTCCCGCTCGGTCGTCGACATCGCCCCCTCCTACGGGCTCTTCATCGACGGTGAGTTCACCGACGCCGCCGACGGCAAGGTCTTCAAGACCGTCTCGCCGAGCAGCGAGGAGGTGCTGGCCGAGGTCGCCCAGGCCGGCGCCGCCGATGTGGACCGCGCCGTGAAGGCCGCGCGCAAGGCCTTCGCCTCCTGGTCCGCGCTGCCGGGCTCCGAGCGTGCCAAGTACCTCTTCCGCATCGCCCGGATCATCCAGGAGCGCAGCCGCGAGCTCGCCGTCCTGGAGACCCTGGACAACGGCAAGCCGATCAAGGAGACCCGCGACGCGGACCTCCCGCTGGTCGCCGCGCACTTCTTCTACTACGCGGGCTGGGCCGACAAGCTCGACCACGCGGGCTACGGCCCGAACCCGCGTCCGCTGGGCGTGGCCGGCCAGGTCATCCCGTGGAACTTCCCGCTGCTGATGCTGGCCTGGAAGATCGCCCCGGCGCTCGCCACCGGCAACACCGTCGTGCTGAAGCCCGCCGAGACGACCCCGCTCTCCGCGCTGTTCTTCGCGGACATCTGCCGCCAGGCGGGCCTGCCCAAGGGCGTCGTCAACATCCTCACCGGCTACGGCGACGCGGGCGCGGCCCTCGTCGAGCACCCGGACGTCAACAAGGTCGCCTTCACCGGCTCGACCGCCGTGGGCAAGAAGATCGCCCGCCACGTCGCCGGCACCGACAAGAAGGTCACCCTGGAGCTGGGCGGCAAGGGCGCCAACATCGTCTTCGACGACGCCCCCATCGACCAGGCCGTCGAGGGCATCGTCAACGGCATCTTCTTCAACCAGGGCCAGGTCTGCTGCGCGGGCTCGCGCCTGCTGGTCCAGGAGTCGATCCACGACGAGCTGCTGGACTCCCTCAAGCGCCGCCTCTCCACGCTGCGCCTGGGCGACCCGCTCGACAAGAACACCGACATCGGCGCGATCAACTCCGCCGAGCAGCTCGCCCGGATCACCGCGCTCGCGGAGACCGGTGAGGCCGAGGGCGCCGAGCGCTGGTCCCCGGCGTGCGAGCTGCCGTCCTCCGGCTACTGGTTCGCCCCGACGCTCTTCACGAACGTCACCCAGGCGCACACCGTCGCCCGCGACGAGATCTTCGGCCCGGTGCTGTCCGTGCTGACCTTCCGTACGCCCGACGAGGCCGTCGCCAAGGCCAACAACAGCCAGTACGGCCTCTCCGCCGGCATCTGGACGGAGAAGGGCTCGCGCATCCTCGCGGTCGCGAACCAGCTCCGCGCCGGAGTCGTGTGGGCCAACACGTTCAACAAGTTCGACCCGACCTCGCCCTTCGGCGGCTACAAGGAGTCGGGCTTCGGCCGCGAGGGCGGCCGCCACGGCCTGGAGGGCTACCTCGATGTCTGAGTCGACCCGTCTGAACGTCTTCAAGACCTACAAGCTGTACGTCGGGGGCAAGTTCCCCCGCTCCGAGAGCGGCCGGGTGTACGAAGTGACGGACTCCAAGGGCAAGTGGCTGGCCAACGCCCCCCTGTCCTCCCGCAAGGACGCGCGTGACGCCGTCGTCGCGGCCCGCAAGGCCTTCGGCGGCTGGTCCGGCGCGACCGCGTACAACCGCGGGCAGATCCTCTACCGCATCGCCGAGATGCTGGAGGGCCGCCGCGAGCAGTTCGTCCGTGAGGTCGGCGAGGCGGAGGGCCTGTCCAAGTCGAAGGCCGGCGCGGTCGTCGACGCGGCCATCGACCGCTGGGTCTGGTACGCGGGCTGGACCGACAAGATCGGCCAGATCGTGGGCGGGGCCAACCCGGTCGCGGGTCCGTTCTTCAACCTCTCCACCCCGGAGCCGACCGGTGTCGTCACGGTCGTCGCCCCGCAGGACTCGTCCTTCCTGGGCCTGGTCTCGGTGATCGCCCCGGTGATCGCGACGGGCAACACCGTCGTCGTCATCGCGAGCGAGAAGTCCCCGCTGCCGGCGCTCTCCCTGGGCGAGGTGCTCGCCACCTCCGACCTGCCCGGCGGCGTGGTCAACGTGCTGTCCGGCAAGGCCGGCGAGATGGGCCCGCACCTGGCGTCCCACCAGGACGTCAACGCGATCGACCTGGCCGGGGCCGACGCGGCGCTGGCCAAGGAGCTGGAGGTCGCGGCGGCCGACAACCTCAAGCGCGTCCTGCGTCCACAGCCTGTGGACGACTGGAGCGCCGATCCGGGCACGTCGCGCATGACGGCGTTCCTGGAGACCAAGACCGTCTGGCACCCCACCGGGTCGCTGGGCGCGGGCGGCTCGTCCTACTAGCCCTCCCCGGACAGGCCCCGTACGAGACCGGCCCCGGCAGCGTCCCCCGCGCTGCCGGGGCCTTCGCGTGCCCGCGGAAGGCGTGTCTACCGCTTCGGGAGCACCGGACCGAGCAGCGAGGAGGCGGCCGCGGTCGGCAGCTCGCCCACCGAGGGCCCCTGGGTGAGGATCCCGGTGACCATGCCGGTCCCGACGGAGGGGAAGTCGGCGACCTTCGTGGCGACGCCGTTGTCCAGCGGGTCCACGCCGGTGTGGGCGAGCGGATTCACCTTGAGGTTCGCGATCGGGTCGGCGACCCCGGACAGGGCCGCCGGGATGTCGAGTTCACCGGCCTGCGCCCCGCCTGCGGCCATCGCCAGGGCCGCACCGGCCATCGAGACGGTCAGTCCGGCGCTGCGGAGCCGGTTCGGAAGGGAAGGGGCTGCGTGACGTGCCATGGAGATCCCGCCTGAGGTCGTGGTCGCGTGCGCACGCAGCGTAGTTGAGGTGTGTTCCTGGACACCAACCGGCCACCGGGAGGATCCCCTACCCGGGGGAATGGTTCAGACTGGTGTCCCGTGAGCTCCCCCTCTACTTCGCCGACCCGAGTCGTCCTGCTGACCGGTCCGTCGGGCTCCGGAAAATCCTCGCTGGCCGCCCGCTCAGGGCTGCCCGTGCTGCGCCTCGACGACTTCTACAAGGAGGGCGTCGATCCCACCCTCCCGCTCGTCGACGGCAGCTCCGACATCGACTGGGACTCCCCGCTGTCCTGGGACGCGGACGCGGCGGTCGCCGCGATCGCCGAACTGTGCGCGGCGGGGCGGACCGACGTCCCCGTCTACGACATCGCGACGAGCTCCCGCACGGGCACCGAGAGCCTCGACATCGCCCGCACCCCGCTGTTCATCGCGGAGGGCATCTTCGCCGCCGACGTGGCCGCCCGCTGCCAGGAGCTCGGCCTCCTCGCGGACGCCATCTGCCTGCGGGGGCGCCCCTCGACGACCTTCCGTCGCCGGTTGGCCCGCGATCTGCGGGAAGGCCGCAAGTCGGTGCCGTTCCTGCTGCGCAGGGGCCTGCGGCTGATGCGTGCCGAACGCGGCATCGTGGCCCGCCACGTCGCCCTGGGCGCGCACGCCTGCGCCGGCGACGAGGCCCTCGGCCGCCTGGCGGCGGCCGCGGCGGGCCGCCACCGCGCGACGACCCCCGCGTAGGCCGTCCGGTCGCCGGACCCTCAGCGGCGGGACCAGCGCTCCGTCAGGGTGGTGAGCGCGGCCGCGGCCCGGTCGAGGCCGCGGTCGTCGCCGCGGAGCGTCTTGTTCAGCTCGACGTGCAGGAAGCGGGACCGCCGGTCGGCGGCGGTCCGGCCCTGTTCGTTCTCCCGGCCGGCGAGCTTGCAGCGCGCGGAGTACGCCGTGCAGACCTCCAGGCCGTCGCGCCGCAGCGCGGCGGTCAGCAGTTCGGCGTCCGCGACGGCCCTGTCACCGGCTCCCGTGGAGACCACCGCGTCACGCCCGCGGAACGACTCGTCGGCGAAACCGTGCAGCTGGACCCCCGGCAGGTTCCTCCGGGCCAGCTCCTCCACCACCCCGTGGAAGACCGAGTCGTCGCGGTGCGCCACGTCGGCCGCCCCGTCCTCGCCGGCGTCGCGGCGGGCCCCCGCGAGCACGAGCACCCCGCCGGGCGCGCCGCGCAGCACCCGTGCCCCCAGGAGTTCGGTGCGGGCATCGGCGACGGGGTGGGGGACCTGGACCGACCAGCGTGCGGGCCCCTCCAGGTCGACGTACACCCGGCCCCAGCCGCGGCTGGTGTGGCCCGATTCACTCACCCGGTCCGCCACCTCGGCGTACCGGCGTCCGGTGGCGGCGTCCGTGACGGTGCGGAGGGTGAAGTCGATCTCGGACAGGCCGGTCCGCGCCGCTTCCGGATCGCCGTCGAGCAGGTGGGCGAACGCCCCGGTGAACGCCAGTCGTTCCTGCTCGGTGGGGGTGCGGTAGCCGCCGCTCGCGCCGAAGCCGGTGGTGAACTCGGCGATCCGCCGCTCCAGGTCGGTGCCGGCGGAGCGCTGGGGAGCGGGACCGGCCGGGCGGGCCGGCGGTGCGCTTCCCGGGCCCGCCACCCAAAGCATCAAAACGGCACAAAAAGTGATGAAGGTGCCGCACAGAGCCGCGATCGTTATCCGCCTGGTCCGTGGAGCGCTCATAGTCGTACGAAAATAGCGGAGTGATGCCCTCCGCTTTCCGTCCCTCCGTTCGTCGCTCCGGCCCGCCCGTCCTCGTGACCGGGACCCGTCGGCGGACCGGCCCGCGCTGACCGCACGCGCCGAGGCCCTCGCGGCACTCCCCGCGCGCACCGCAAGCCCAGATCATCACACCTAGGCCGCACCGGCTCCAGGACAGAACGAAGAGGAGCCCGCGTTGGCCGCGTTGCGACCGAAGCGGCGGCACCGGACCCGCCGTCGGGCCGACATGTCGCTGCTGGGCGGCATCCGCCCGCCCATCGCCGCCCTGTCCGCCCTGCTGCTGGCCCTCGCCGCCCTCACCGCGTTCCAGCTCGGTCACGTGGGCCGGGAGACCGTACCGCCGGCGGTCCTCACCTCCCAGCAGTACTTCGCCGAGGACGGCGCCATCGCCCTGCGCGCCTCCCTGGACGAGAGCATCACGGACATCGGCAGGACCGCCTCCCTGTTCAGCTCCGGCGAACCGGTCTCGCCCGACTCCGTGCTCGACAAGCTCGGCAGCGTCTACCAGAAGTGGCGCGGCACGGCCGTGATCGAGATCAAGTCGGGCCGACTGGAGGCGCAGCGCGGCGAGAACCTCCCGCTGACCGCCCTCGACCTGACCGCGCTCGACGGGGAGTCCGGCCTCGCCCCCCGCATGGTCCGGCTGGAGAACGGCGAGACCCGCCTGCTCACCCTCGCCCTGCTGTCCTGGCCCGACCGCCCCCAGCAGCTCCTGGTCGCCTCCAGCAGCCTGAAGGTCCCGGGCATCAGCCTGGGCAGGTCCCGCGCCATCGCCGTCCTCGACTCCTCCGGCCAGGTCCTCGGCAGCGACGGCGTCGGTGGGTCCGGGCAGGAGAGGAAGCAGCTCGCGAAGTTCGCGAAGACCGTCGCGCAGAAGGCCGAACGGCACCCCCTCCAGGCCAAGGAGCCCGGCTCCGGCGGTTTCGCCGGCGTCAGCGGCAGCCTGCTCGGGGACGCCAGGGACGGCCACCGCTCCGTGGCCGGCTACGCGAAGCTCACCGGGTCGCAGCCCGGCGTGGGCACCGATGCGACCGCCCTCGGCCTCACCGTCGTCTCGTTCGTCAGCGTCGCCGAGGAGCGTTCCGCCGCCGTCGACTCCTTCTTCTGGATCGCCGCGTCCGCCGCCCTGCTGGTGCTCGGCGCACTGGCCGTGGCCCTGCTCGTGACCACCGTCCAGCGCCCGCTGATCCAGCTGTTCCTGGAGAGCCGCCGGATCGGCCGCGGTGACCTGCACCGGCCGGTCACCCTGCCCAAGTACGGCGAGGCCGCCCGCATCGGCGCCGCCCTCGACCGGCTGCGCCGGCAGCTCCTCGGCGAACCCGCGGCGCAGACCGAGGCCCCGCGCGGGGGCCGCCGCTCCCGCATCGGGACCCGCGCCCTCCTCGCCGTGTGCGGGATCCTGCTCCTGGCGTGGTCGGCGCCGCTGCTGCTGACGCTCAACCGCGCGGGAGACTCCGTAGCCGTGCCCAGGTCGATCGTCGACGACCAGCGCGAACGCACCGACACCCTGGCCGACCGGGTACGCCGCGCCCTCAACGAAGGACACGCCGACCTCACCTCCGTCGCCTCCGTCATCAGCGACAGGAACAGCCCCGGCGAGCTGACCGAGCTGCTGGAGCGCACCCGCAACCAGCACGGACGCTACGCGTCCCTCTACGTCCTGGGCGCCGACGGCACCGTCCTCGCCCGCACCGGCGGCACACCCCACCACCCCGCCGGCCAGGGCCCGTCGAAGCAGCCCGTGACCCTCGTCGACAGCGGCAACCGACCGGTCATCACCGAGTACGCCGAGGCACCCGGCCTGGCGGGCGCCGCCGTGGTCGGCGAGCTGCGCATCGACTTCCTCAACGCCCTGCTCAAGCGGCCCGGCCTCGGCGAGGTCCGCGTCGTCGACGCCGAGCACCGGGTGATCGGCGGCAACAACGGCTACCTGGCCTTCGCATCGCTGTCGGACCCCGCGCTCGACGCCCTGGTGAAGGCCGCGAACGAGAAGAGCGGCGCGAACGACAAGACGGGGAAGGGCCCGCACGCCCAGAGCGCCCTGCTCCGCGAGGGCGGCGTCGCCGTCGCCGCCGCCGCGCCGATGACCGGTGGCGGCGCGGCCCAGCCCCTGGACTGGACCGTCGTCACCCGCCAGCCCGCCAAGGGCCTGGAGATCCCCGCGTACACCGTGCAGAACCGCACCGTCCTCGCCGGACTGCTCGGCCTCACGGGCGCCGCGGCCTGCCTCGGCTGGATGCACATCATCGTGGTCCGCCCGCTGCGCGACCTCGCCCGCCGTGCGGAGGCCCTGGCCGACGGCGACCGCCGCACCGTCGTCTACCCGACCCACCACGACGAGGTCGGCGCCGTCGCCCGCAGCCTCGAAGTCATCCGCCATCAGCTGCCGGCGCAGCGCAAGCGGGACGCCGTCGGCGGCGCCACCGGCCGGACGCCCGGCCCTGCCACCCCGGCCGGAAGGACCTGACCCGTGCTCTTCCTCTACTGCGTGCTGCTCTTCAGCTGCCTGGTCATGCTCGTCGCGGGCGTCGTCGAGCAGCGCCGGCACTACGCCAACCTCGCGCACATACCGAACCGGGTGCTCGTCAACGGCATCCGCGGCAAGAGCTCCATCACCCGGCTGTGCGCGGGAGCCCTGCGCGGCGGCGGACTGGTGACGGTCGCCAAGACCACCGGCACCGCGGCCCGCTTCATCCACCCGGACGCCACCGAGGAGCCCGTCCACCGGAAGTTCGGCATCGCCAACGTCGTCGAACAGATCGGCATCGTCCGGCGTGCCGCCGCCTACCGACCGCACGCGCTGGTCATGGAGTGCATGGCCGTCATGCCCGCACTCCAGGAGATCAACCAGTCGAAGCTGATCCAGTCGACCATCGGCGTGCTGTGCAACGTCCGCGAGGACCACGTCGCCGAGATGGGCCCCACCCTCGACGACATCGCCCGCTCCCTGTCGCGCTCGATGCCGCACGGCGGAATCTGCGTCACCGCCGAGCGGGAACGCTTCCACGTGCTCCAGGAGGAGGCCGACGCGCGCGACTGCACCCTCGTCTACGCCGACCCCGACACGGTCGGCGACGACGAGCTGCGCGGCTTCAGCTGGTTCACCTTCAAGGAGAACGTCGCCATCGCGCTCACCGTCGCCGAGCTCCTCGGCATCGACCGTGAGACCGCCCTCCAGGGGATGTACGACGCCCCGCCGGACCCCGGCGTCCTCTCCGTCGAGCGGTACGTGGCCCCCGGCGGCAAGCGGCTCCGCTTCGCCAACGTCTTCGCCGCGAACGACCCCGAGTCCACGCTGATGAACATCAACCAGCTCCTCGACCTCGGCGCCGTCGACCGCCCCCTCAACGTCGTGATCAACTGCCGCCCCGACCGCGTCGAACGCAACGGCCAGATGGGCGCGATCATTCCGGACCTGATGCCCGACAAGGTCTTCGTCATCGGGCACCCGGCCAAGAGCGCCATCGACGCGATCCCGGCCGAGTGGCGCGGGCGCGCCGTCGACCTCGGCGGCGACCAGCGCGACGGCGAGGAATTCATGAACGAGCTGCTCGGCCACCTGAGCCCGAGCTCCTCGCTCGTCGCCATCGGCAACATCCACGGCCAGGGCGAGATCCTCCTGGAACACCTGGCGGAACTCCCCGGCTTCGAGGACGAGCCCGACGAGCCCGACGAGCTCGACCGGCCCGGCCGGGCGGAGCCCTACGGGGCGGCCCCGGACCGCGAGCCCCCCGTACCCCGGCAGGCCGCCCCCGCGCAGCCGCCGTACGTGCCGCACCTCGACCCGTACGCCGACCTCACCGCCGCCCAGGAGGCCCGGTACGCGCAGCCCCCGGTGCCGCGGCAGTACGTCCACCCGCCGCAGCAGCCCTGGCCGCCCCACCCGTACGAGCCCCACCCGTACGAGCCCCGACCGAACCCGCAGTGGCAGAGCCCAGGAGAACCCCGTTGATCCCCGCAGTCCTCACCCCCGAGATCGCCGCGATCGGCATCGCGCTGGGCCTGCTGTTCTCCCTGCTCTGCTACCTGACGACGAACCTCTCGCCCGGCGGCATGATCACCCCCGGCTGGCTCGCGCTCACCCTCATCGAGGACCTGCAGCGCGCCGCACTCGTCGTCGGCATCACCGCCCTGACGTACGCGCTCACCCTCGTCACCCAGAAGTTCGTCATCCTCTACGGCAAGCGCCTCTTCGCGGCCGTCGTCCTCATCGGTGTCCTCCTCCAGGCCACGGTGGTGATCGTGCTCCAGATGAAGTTCCCCCTGCTGTACGCGAACCAGACCCTCGGCTTCATCGTCCCCGGCCTGATCGCCTACCAGCTCGTCCGCCAGCCCAAGGGCGCCACCCTGCTCGCCACCGGCTCCGCGACCCTCATGACGTACGTCGTCCTGACCGCGGGCATCCTGCTCGGCTTCATGCCGCACGCCTGACCGACGCCGGCCCGACCACCCGCACCGCCCGGAGCACACCGATGACCGCCAAGTCCGCCCGCCGCACCCATCCCGTCCTGCACGCCGCCGTCGTGGCGCTCCTGCTGGCCGGCAGCGCGTACTTCACCTACGAGCTGCGCAAGGAGGAGCAGGCCAAGGCCCCCGCGGTGCTGCACGTCACCGACCGGGCGCACCAGGTCGGCGCCCAGGAGGGCGCCCAGAAGTGGGAGCGGCTCAAGAACCCGGAGCGCTCCGTCCTGCGCGGCGCGGACGGCGCCGTCCTCGCCACCTTCACGGACGGCGCGCGCACCGCGTCGCTCACCGGCAAGAGCCGCACCTTCACCGAGCCGGCCACCACCACGACCCGCGTCGTCACCGAGACCTGGGTCCGCCTGCTGCCGGAGGGCTGGCGACCGGGCGCGGAGCGCGAGCAGTGGTTCCAGGACTGGTTCAAGAAGTACTACGGGAGCGAGGAGGACGACCTCTTCGCCATCGCCTTCCAGTACGGGGACCAGGCACCGGTCAAGAAGGACGCGGCCGGCGTCCAGTACGCGGGCGACGCCATCTTCGGGCCGCTCAACCCGAACGGCTCCGAGGGCAACGACCTCCGCCTGGAGCAGTCGGACTTCTACGACTACCTCGGCATCCCGTACACCTTCCGCAACGGCACCACGGAACGACCGGAGAAGGCCAAGCACCGGGCCCTGGACTGCTCCGGCTTCATCCGCACGGTCTTCGGATACCGCGGCCGCTTCCCCCTGATGGCCTCCGACACCGCGGGCAACGGACTGCCGCGCACCGCCAACGGAATGGCCCGCTCGAAGGTCGGCGTGGACATCCTGGCCCTGGGGGGCGTCGGCCCGCAGGACCGGCCGGCCTCCGTCGACGTCCTCCAGCCGGGCGACCTGGTGTTCTTCAAGCTCGACGGGCGCACCGGCGAACGCCTGGACCACACCGGCATGTACCTCGGCAACGACACCGACGGGCACAAGATCTTCATCTCGAGCCGCGAAGAGGCCAACGGGCCCACCATCGGTGACAAGGGCGGCGCCTCCCGCCTCGACGGCAACGGCTACTACGCCGCCGCCCTGCGCAGCGCCAAGCGCCTGTGACCCGACCGCCCGCGCGGTCCGCCGGCGTGGCCGGCATATGAAAAGGCGGGATCAGGCGGACCCCCGTCCGCTCGATCCGGCCTTTTCCCCCCGCGGCCCCCGCCCCACCCCCGTAGGACGGGCCCCCTGGCCCGATGGCTTCTGTGTGTGCCGCGTTACGCGACGAGCTCCTCGAAGGACTCCGCCTCGTCACGGCCGAAGCTGAGCGCCTCGTCCTCCCGCAGGCGGCGCAGCGAGCGCCAGATGCTCGACTTCACGGTGCCGACGCTGATGCCGAGGATCTCCGCGATCTCCGGGTCCGTGCGGCCCTCGTAGTAGCGGAGCACCAGCATCGTGCGCTGCGGCTCCGGGATCCGGGTCAGGGCCTGCCACAGCACCGCGCGCAGTTCCGTACCGCGCATCGCGTCCGTGTCGGAGGCCGTCTCCGGCAGCTCCTCCGTCGGGTACTCGTTGAGCTTGCGCCGACGCCACGCGCTGATGTGCAGGTTCGTCATCGTGCGACGCAGGTAGCCGCCGACGGCCGCCTTGTCGCTGATCCGGTCCCAGGCGCGGTAGGTGGAGAACAGCGCGCTCTGCAGCAGGTCCTCGGCCTCGTACCGGTCGCCGGTGAGGTGGAAGGCCGTCGCGTACAGGGCGGCACGCCGCTCCTGGACGTACGCCGTGAACTCCGCCTCCGAGATGGAGGGAGAAGTCCGCTCGGTGGCGGGAACCGCCTGGTACTGGTTTGCGTCAATGGCTACGACGTGGGCCGGCCGGGGACGGGCGACCGCCACCGTACGGACACCCGCCCGGCGGTTCACATCGTGCAGCCGCGTGACAACCGCGCTGGTGCTGGTGCTGTGCAGCGTGTTCATCTCGCGCCCCCCGTCGTGGAGTGTCTCTGCTTCGGTCCGTTGTGCGTTGATAGAAGATTGCCCCGCCGACTTAACCGGGGTGTCCGTCGACTGTCACAGCCGTGTCACAGCGACTTCTGACAGGACCCCGACAGGATCACGTCGCGCGACGGTCGAACTCCCGACTGCCGATGGGACAGAATGAGCCCGTGCCTTTCCTGTTGCTGATCGAGGACGACGACGCCATCCGCACGGCCCTCGAACTCTCCCTGTCTCGCCAGGGCCACCGTGTGGCCACCGCGGCGACGGGCGAGGACGGCCTGAAACTGCTGCGCGAGCAGCGGCCGGACCTGATCGTGCTGGACGTGATGCTGCCCGGGATCGACGGCTTCGAGGTGTGCCGGCGGATCCGCCGCACCGACCAGCTGCCGATCATCCTGCTCACCGCGCGCAGCGACGACATCGACGTGGTGGTCGGCCTGGAGTCCGGAGCCGACGACTACGTGGTCAAGCCCGTCCAGGGCCGGGTCCTCGACGCCCGGATCCGGGCGGTGCTGCGCCGCGGCGAGCGCGAGTCGAGCGACTCGGCGAGCTTCGGCTCCCTGGTCATCGACCGGGCCGCCATGACGGTGACCAAGAACGGCGAGGACCTGCAGCTCACGCCGACCGAGCTGCGACTGTTGCTCGAACTGAGCCGCCGGCCCGGGCAGGCGCTCTCCCGCCAACAGCTGCTGCGGCTGGTCTGGGAGCACGACTACCTCGGTGACTCGCGGCTCGTCGACGCCTGCGTGCAGCGGCTGCGCGCCAAGGTCGAGGACGTGCCGTCCTCGCCCACCCTGATCCGTACCGTCCGGGGTGTGGGCTACCGCCTGGACTCCCCGCAGTGATCCGGTCGTTGCTCGCGGGCCGGCGCTGGACCAGCCTGCGGCTGCGGCTCCTCATGGTGTTCTGCCTGGTCGCGCTCACGGCCGCGGTCTCGGCCTCCGGCATCGCCTACTGGCTCAACCGCGAGGCCGTCCTCACCCGCGTCCAGGACGCGGCACTCGGCGACTTCCGGCAGGAGATGCAGAACCGGGCCGCCGCGCTGCCCGCCGATCCCACCGCCGAGGAGCTGCAGCGCACCGCCGAACTGATGGCGGGCAGCAGCCCCGGATACAGCGTGCTGCTGGTGCAGGTGGGCAAGGACAACCGGCAGATCTTCGGCGCGGCGGGGCCCGACTCCTTCGGGCTGGCCAACGTACCGAAGTCCCTGCAGAGCGCGGTGAACGACCGGCAGAAGACCACCGCCGCGAACGACTCCGAGTACCACGTCTACTGGCAGCGGACGAAGCCGCACGGCAATCCGTACCTGGTCGGCGGGACGCGCGTCGTGGGCGGCGGGCTCACCGGCTACATGTACAAGTCCCTCGCGCAGGAGCGGGACGACCTGAACGCGCTCGGCTGGTCGCTGACCATCGCCACCTGTCTCGCGCTGCTCGGCTCCGCCCTGCTGGCGCAGGCCGCGGCCCGTACCGTGCTCAAGCCCGTGCAGCGGCTCGGGGACGCGGCGCGGCGGCTCGGCGAGGGCGAGCTGGACCACCGCCTCGACGTGTCGGGCACGGACGAACTCGCCGACCTGTCGCACACCTTCAACAAGACGGCCGAGGCGTTGGAGAAGAAGGTCGCCGACATGAGCGCGCGGGAGGAGTCGAGCCGGCGCTTCGTCGCGGACATGTCCCACGAGCTGCGGACGCCGCTGACCGCGCTGACGGCCGTGGCGGAGGTGCTGGAGGAGGAGGTCGACGACCTCGATCCGATGATCGCACCGGCCGTGGCGCTCGTCGTCAGCGAGACGCGCCGCCTCAACAACCTGGTGGAGAACCTGATGGAGGTCACCCGCTTCGACGCGGGTACGGCCAAGCTGGTGCTGGACGACGTGAACGTCGCCGACCAGGTCACCGCCTGCATCGACGCCCGGGCCTGGCTCGACGCGGTCGAACTCGACGCCGAGCGGGGCATCGTGGCCCGCCTGGACCCGCGCCGCCTCGACGTCATCCTCGCCAACCTCATCGGCAACGCGCTCAAGCACGGCGGCTCGCCGGTGCGGGTGTCGGTGACGGTGGAGGGGGAGTGGCTGGTGATCGCGGTGCAGGACAACGGTCCGGGCATTCCCGAAGAGGTCCTGCCGCACGTCTTCGACCGGTTCTACAAGGCGAGCGCGTCACGGCCGAAGTCGGACGGCAGCGGGCTCGGCCTGTCGATCGCCGTGGAGAACGCGCACATCCACGGCGGCGACATCACCGCCGCCAATGTGCCGGGCGGTGGGGCGCTGTTCACGCTGCGGCTGCCGGTGGACGTGGGAAAGGTGCTCGCGGGTGACGAGGATGCGTAGGGCTCTGCCGGTGGTCGCGGTCCTGTTGCTCGCGACGTCGGCCTGCGGGATCCGGGCGACGACCGTGCCGGTGGACGTGGGCGCGGCGCCGTCGCGGGTGTCCTGCGACACCCAGGAGCAGCCGAGCGGGGTGCAGGGCTTCCGGGCCACGGTGGAACTGGTCTGCGGATCGCAGTTGGTGGGCGTGGAGCGCGTGGTTCCGGTGCCCGAGAAGAAGCCCGTACGGGACCCGCTGGCGATGGTCGCGCAGGCACTGCTGGAAGCGCTGGAGCGGACGCCGACCACGGAGGAGCGGGACGCCGGCTTCACGAGCGAGGTCCCGGTCGGGCTGTCGGCGGGAGCGGCGAGGCCGGGCGACCCGACGGGCACGGTGCGGCTCAGCCGCAAGCCGGAGGACCTGCCGCCGGTGGCGCTCTCGCAGATCGTGTGCACGCTGGCGGGCAGCGAGGCCCTGAAGGCGACCCCGGGCCCGGTGATCCTGGGCGGCCCGGACGTGGATCCGCCGCGGGCGTGGGAGTGCACGGACGCGGTCCGCTCCCGCCCGGAGTCGGTACCGACCCTGGGCGAACTGGCCACCCCCGCGCCCACGCCTTCCTGACGCGCCGCCGTCGCCGGGGGCGCTGCCCCGGAATCCCCGCGCCTCGAACGCAGGCGGGCCGGACATGCGAAGGCCCGGTCCCGCCGGACGGGGCGGGACCGGGCCGGGCAGGGGCCGAAGCCCCGGCTCTGCGGGCAGGAACTCAGATGCCCATGGCCGCCGAGAGGTCCTTCTTGATCGCGTCCAGGACCTCCTGGCCGCGGACGCGGGCCGGGGCCAGGTCGGAGGCCTCGGCCACCGGGACCACGACCTCCAGGTAGCACTTCAGCTTGGGCTCGGTACCCGACGGGCGGGCGATGACCCGGGCCTTGTACGCGCCGTCCAGGTAGTAGCGCAGGCCGTCCGTGGGCGGGAGGGTCTCCGTGCCCTTGGACAGGTCCTCCGCCGAGACCACCCGCAGACCCGCGAGCGACACCGGCGGCTGCGCGCGCAGCGCCGCCATCGCGTCGGCGATGATCGACAGGTCGGAGACGCGCACCGACAGCTGGTCCGTGGCGTGCAGGCCGTGGGCCATCGCCAGGTCGTCCAGCAGGTCGGTCAGCGTGCGGCCCTGCTCCTTGAGCACCGAGGCCAGCTCCGCCACCAGCAGGGCGGCGGTGACGCCGTCCTTGTCGCGGACGCCCTCGGGGTCCACGCAGTAGCCGAGCGCCTCCTCGTAGCCGTAGCGCAGGCCCTCGACGCGGGCGATCCACTTGAAGCCGGTGAGGGTCTCCTCGTAACCGACGCCCGCCGCCTCCGCGATCCGGCCCAGGAGGCTGGAGGAGACGATGGACTCGGCGAAGACACCCCGCGCACCCTTGTGGACCAGGTGCGCCGCCAGCAGCGCGCCGACCTCGTCGCCGCGCAGCATCCGCCAGCCGTCCGCCGTGGGCACGGCCACGGCGCAGCGGTCCGCGTCCGGGTCGTTCGCGATCACGATGTCGGGCCGGACCTCGGCGGCCTTCGCGAAGGCCAGGTCCATCGCGCCCGGCTCCTCCGGGTTCGGGAACGCCACGGTCGGGAAGGCCGGGTCGGGCTCGGCCTGCTCGGCGACGAGCACCGGTTCCGGGAAGCCGTGCCGGGCGAAGGCCGCCATGACGACGTCCTTGCCGACACCGTGCATGGCCGTGTAGACGGTCCGCACGCCCCGGGGGGAGCCGGGGGTCAGGACGGCGTCCGTACGCGCCAGGTAGGCCTCCAGGACCTCGTCGCCGAGTTCCTGCCAGCCCGACTCGGGGCGCGGTACGTCGGCCAGCTTCTCGACCGCCGCGATCTGCGTCGCGATCTCGGTGTCGGCCGGGGAGACGATCTGCGAGCCGTCGCCGAGGTAGACCTTGTAGCCGTTGTCCCGGGGCGGGTTGTGGCTCGCGGTCACCTCGACGCCGGCGACGGCGCCGAGGTGCCTTATCGCGTACGCGAGCACGGGCGTCGGCAGGGGGCGGGGCAGGAGGGCCGCGCGCAGCCCGGCGCCGGTCATGACGGCCGCGGTGTCGCGGGCGAAGTCCGCCGACTTGTAGCGGGCGTCGTAGCCGACTACGACCAGGCCGCCGTCGTGGCCCTGGGCCTTCAGGTAGGCCGCGAGGCCCGCCGCGGCCCGGATGACCACGCCGCGGTTCATCCGCATCGGGCCGGCGCCGATCTCACCGCGCAGTCCGGCGGTGCCGAACTGCAGGGTGCCCGAGAAACGGTCCGCGAGCTCCGCCGTGTCGCCGGCCTCGATGAGCGCGGCCAGTTCCGCGGCCGTCTCCGGGTCCGGGTCCTCGGCCAGCCAGGCCTGCGCCCGGGTGATCAGGTCGTCCTGTGCCTGTGCCTGTTCCTGCACTGCTTCCGCCTTAGCTCTCGTACGTCGATCAGATGCGGGCGAGGACCTGCGTCAGCAGCGTGCCCATGCGGGCGGCCGAGTCACGGCCGGCCTGGAGGACCTCTTCGTGGTTCAGCGGCTCGCCGGACAGACCCGCCGCCAGGTTGGTGACCAGGGAGATGCCGAGCACCTCGGCGCCGGCCTCACGGGCGGCGATGGCCTCCAGCACGGTGGACATGCCGACCAGGTCGGCACCCATGACGCGGATCATGTTGATCTCGGCCGGGGTCTCGTAGTGCGGGCCGGGGAACTGGACGTAGACGCCCTCTTCGAGGCTCGCGTCGATGTCCTTGCACATCGCGCGCAGGCGCGGCGAGTACAGGTCGGTGAGGTCGACGAAGTTCGCGCCGACGATCGGCGAGGTGGCCGTCAGGTTGAGGTGGTCGCTGATCAGGACGGGCTGGCCGGGCTTCATGCCCTCGCGCAGACCGCCGCAGCCGTTGGTCAGGACGACGGTCTTGCAGCCGGCGGCGACGGCGGTGCGCACGCCGTGGGCGACGGCGGCGACGCCGCGGCCCTCGTAGTAGTGGGTCCGGCCGAGGAAGACCAGGGCGCGCTTGTCGCCGATCTTGTACGAGCGGATCTTGCCGCCGTGGCCCTCGACGGCGGCGGGCGGGAAGCCGGGCAGCTCGGTGACGAGGAACTCGGCCTCGGGGGCGCCGAGCGCCTCTGCGGCGGGGGCCCATCCGGAGCCCATGACGAGGGCGACATCGTGGGTGTCCACGCCGGTCAGCTCACGCAGGCGGGCGGCTGCGGCGTCGGCGGCGGCGAAGGGGTCGGTAACAGATGCGTTCACGCGGACGAGCGTAACCGCTTCCGGCCTACGCGCGTAGATGGCACAGCTCACGGTGTTCGGATCGTTGCCTTGTCGTTTCCGCCGAATCGTCCCCGAGGGGGTGGCGGAGGTGTGGGCCGAAGGACCGGGGCTCCGCCCCGGACCCCGCGCCTCGATCGCCGGCGGGGCCCGAAAAGATCAGCAGGGGCGCTTGCGGATTTCCATCACGTAGTCGTGCGGGGCGCCCGCGGATTCGGCGGCGTCGGCGATCTCGCCGAGATAGCGGGCCGAGGGCAGACCGCCCTCGTAGCCGTTCAGGACGTACACCCAGGCCGCCTCCTCGCCGTCCAGCGTGTGCACACGCACCCGCATCCGGCGGTAGATGTCGAGTCCGACACCCTCCCAGCGGTCCATCGAGTCCTCGTCCAGCGGCGCGATGTCGTACAGGGCGACGAAGACCTGGTGGCGCGGCGCTTCGACGATCGTGGCGAGAGCGCCCTCCCAGCCCATCTGCTCGCCGCCGAAGGTCAGCCGCCAGTCGTTGATCCAGCCCGTGCCGCGCAGCGGCGAATGCGGAGCGCGGCGCGTCATCAGCCGCGGGTCGAGGTTGCCGGCGTACGCGGCGTAGAGCGACATGTGGTCGAGAGTACGGGAGGGGTGCCGGTGCACGCGTGCCCGGATGGTGGGACCGGGCGCGAAGCACCTTGAAGCGTGCGGGACAATGGGGCACGGAATGCATCCCCCGGGGAGACCCCCCGGAACACCGGCCGGGGCGGCAGCCGGCCGGGTAGACGTGAGGCGGACTTTTCGTGACCCGGATCGTGATCATCGGCGGCGGACCCGGCGGGTATGAGGCAGCCCTGGTGGGGGCCCAGCTCGGCGCGGAGGTGACCGTCGTCGACTGCGACGGTCTGGGCGGGGCATCGGTGCTGACCGACTGCGTACCCTCCAAGACTCTGATCGCGACCGCCGAGGTGATGACGACCTTCGACTCCTCGTACGAGGAGCTCGGCATCGTCGTCGCGGACGACACCCCGCACATCGAGCAGGCCGCGCGCGTCGTCGGCGTGGACCTCGGCAAGGTGAACCGGCGCGTCAAGCGCCTGGCGCTCGCCCAGTCGCACGACATCACGGCCTCCGTCACCCGGGCCGGCGCCCGCGTGGTGCGCGGCCGCGCCAAGCTCGGCGGACCGCAGGGCATCGACGGCACCCGGGACGTCATCGTCACGGCCGCCGACGGCTCCGAGACGATCCTGACCGCGGACGCCGTCCTGATCGCGACCGGCGGCACCCCCCGCGAGATCCCCGACGCCATGCCCGACGGCGAGCGGATCCTGAACTGGACCCAGGTCTACGACCTCGACGAGCTCCCCGAGGAGCTCATCGTGGTCGGCTCCGGTGTGACCGGCGCCGAGTTCGCCGGCGCGTACCAGGCCCTCGGCTCCCGGGTGACCCTCGTGTCCTCCCGTGACCGCGTGCTGCCCGGCGAGGACCCGGACGCCGCCGCCGTGCTGGAGGACGTCTTCCGGCGTCGCGGCATGAACGTCGTCGGGCGCTCGCGCGCCGAGTCCGCCAAGCGGGTGGGCGACCGGGTCGAGGTCACCCTCTCCGACGGCCGCGTGCTGACCGGTACGCACTGTCTGATGGCGGTCGGCGCGATCCCGAACACCAAGAACATGAACCTGGAGGAGTCCGGGGTCCGACTCAAGGACTCCGGGCACATCTGGACCGACAAGGTCTCGCGCACCTCCGCGCCCGGCGTGTACGCCGCCGGTGACGTCACGGGCGTCTTCGCGCTCGCGTCGGTCGCGGCGATGCAGGGACGCATCGCGATGTACCACTTCCTCGGTGACGCGGTGGCCCCGCTGAACCTCAAGACGGTCTCCTCCAACGTCTTCACCGACCCGGAGATCGCCACCGTCGGCTACACCCAGGCGGACGTGGACGCCGGCAAGATCGACGCCCGCATGGTGAAGCTCCCGCTGCTGCGCAACCCGCGCGCCAAGATGCAGGGCATCCGGGACGGCTTCGTGAAGCTGTTCTGCCGTCCGGGCACCGGGATCGTCGTCGGCGGCGTGGTCGTCTCCCCGCGCGCGAGCGAGCTGATCCACCCCATCTCGATCGCGGTCGACAACAATCTGACGGTCGAGCAGATCGCAAAAGCGTTCACCGTGTACCCCTCGCTCTCGGGCTCGATCGCCGAGGTGGCCCGTCAGCTGCACACGCGGAAGGCCGCCGGGGAGGCGTAATCCCCGCTAACCGCCGCACACCGTAAGGGGTTTGGGGCGGGGCGCCGTTTCGTGGCGAGATGTTCACGTAACTCTCCGGCTGCGTATACCACTAGTCGCCCCGCCTTATGGACAACTTCGGTATTCCGGCGCAAAGAGCTGAAAGCAGACGGTCGTTGGGGTTACTGTCAGTTTCGTGTTCGCTGCAGAACGTCGCCAATTGATCCTCGAAATGGTGCGGGCCAACGGAGCGGTTTCGCTCCGGGAGCTCGCCCGCGTCGTCCAGACCTCCGAAGTGACCGTACGGCGGGACGTGCGGGCACTGGAGGCAGAAGGACTCCTCGACCGCCGACACGGCGGTGCGGTATTGCCGGGCGGTTTCACGCGGGAGTCCGGCTTTCCGCAAAAGTCCCATCTCGCGACGGCGGAGAAGACCGCCATTGCCGATGTCGCCGCCTCCCTCGTCGAAGAGGGCGAGGCCGTCGTCGTCGGCGCGGGCACCACGACCCAGGAGCTGGCCCGTCGGCTCGCCCGGGTGCCCGGACTGACCGTCGTCACCAACTCGCTGCTCGTCGCCCAGGCCCTGGCCCACGCGAACCGGGTGGAGGTGGTCATGACCGGCGGCACCCTGCGCGGGTCCAACTACGCCCTCGTGGGCAGCGGAGCCGAACAGTCCCTCCAGGGGCTGCGGGTCTCGCGGGCCTTCCTGTCGGGCAGCGGTCTGACCGCCGAGCGCGGGCTGTCCACGTCCAACATGCTGTCCGCCAGCGTGGACCGGGCGCTGGTGCAGGCGGCGGCGGAGGTGGTGGTGCTGGCCGACCACACGAAGCTCGGCACCGACACCATGTTCCAGACCGTGCCCACCGATGTGATGACACGTCTGGTGACGGACGAGCCGCCGCCGCACGACGACCGGGCGGGTACGGAGCTGCAGGCGCTGGCGGACCAGGGCGTGCAGATCACCGTGGCCGGCGGAGCCGTGCCCTCCGGCGGTGTGGACGGGATGCAGGGGCGGCGGCCGCGCCGCGAGTCGCCGCTGCCGGTGCAGCGGCGGGGCGGGCCGACCGCGCAGCTGCGCAGTGCCGCCGGTGGGATGCTGGAGCCGCAGGCGGAGCGGGCCCGCGTGGCCGACATGCGCCGCCGCTGACTCCCGCGGGCCGTGTGCTGGGGGCGCTGAGAAATCAGCCCCGCCGGCGTTCGAGGCGTTCTCGGACGTCAGTCCTTGATCTCGCAGATGGTGGCGCCGGATGTGACGGAGCCGCCGACCTCGGCCGTGAGGCCGACGACGGTGCCGGAGCGGTGCGCGTTCAGCGGCTGCTCCATCTTCATGGCTTCGAGTACGACGACCAGGTCGCCCTCGTTGACCTGCTGGCCCTCCTCGACCGCGACCTTGACGATCGTGCCCTGCATCGGGGAGGCGAGGGTGTCGCCGGACGCGACCGGGCCGGACTTCTTGGCCGCGCGGCGCTTCGGCTTCGCGCCACCCGCGGCGGCCGTACGGGCCAAGGTCATGCCCAGCGACGACGGGAGCGAGACCTCCAGGCGCTTGCCGCCGACCTCGACGACCACCGTCTCGCGGCCCGGCTCGTCCTCGATGTCATCCGCGGCCGGGGCCGTGAACGCCGGGATCTCGTTGACGAACTCGGTCTCGATCCACCGGGTGAAGACGGTGAACGGGCTGCCGTCGGTGGGGGCGAACGCCGGGTCGGCGACGACCGCGCGGTGGAACGGGATGGCCGTGGCCATGCCCTCGACCTCGAACTCGGCGAGCGCACGGGCGGCGCGCTGCAGGGCCTGCTCGCGGGTGGCGCCGGTGACGATCAGCTTGGCCAGGAGCGAGTCCCAGGCCGGGCCGATCACGGAGCCGGACTCGACGCCCGCGTCGAGGCGGACGCCCGGGCCCGACGGCGCGGCGAACTTCGTCACCGTGCCGGGCGCCGGGAGGAAGCCGCGGCCCGGGTCCTCGCCGTTGATGCGGAACTCGATGGAGTGACCGCGCAGGACCGGGTCCCCGTAGCCGAGCTCCTCGCCGTCGGCGATGCGGAACATCTCGCGGACCAGGTCGATGCCGGAGACCTCTTCGGTGACCGGGTGCTCGACCTGGAGGCGGGTGTTGACCTCCAGGAAGGAGATCAGGCCGTCGGCGGAGACGAGGAACTCGACGGTGCCGGCGCCGACGTAGCCGGCTTCCTTCAGGATCGCCTTGGAGGCGGCGTACAGCTCCGCGTTCTGAGCATCGCTCAGGAACGGCGCCGGGGCCTCCTCCACGAGCTTCTGGTGGCGGCGCTGGAGGGAGCAGTCACGGGTCGACACGACGACGACGTTGCCGTGCGAGTCGGCCAGGCACTGGGTCTCGACGTGGCGGGGCTTGTCGAGGTAGCGCTCGACGAAGCACTCGCCGCGACCGAAGGCGGCGACGGCCTCACGGACGGCGGATTCGTAGAGCTCCGGCACCTCTTCGAGGTTGCGGGCGACCTTCAGACCGCGACCGCCACCACCGAAGGCGGCCTTGATGGCGATCGGCAGGCCGTGCTCCTTGGCGAAGGCGACGACCTCGTCGGCCCCGGAGACCGGGTCCGGCGTACCGGCGACCAGCGGCGCCCCGGCGCGCTGGGCGATGTGACGGGCGGCCACCTTGTCGCCGAGGTCACGGATCGCCTGCGGCGGCGGACCGATCCAGGTCAGGCCGGCGTCGATCACGGCCTGGGCGAAGTCGGCGTTCTCGGACAGGAAACCGTATCCGGGATGGATGGCGTCCGCACCGGAGTCGGCTGCGGCCTGGAGGACCTTGGAGATGTCCAGGTAGCTGGCGGCCGGGGTGTCACCGCCCAACGCGAAAGCTTCGTCGGCCGCGCGGACGTGCAGAGCGTCCCGGTCCGGATCGGCGTAGACGGCTACGCTCCCGATCCCGGCGTCCCGGCAGGCCCGAGCAACGCGGACAGCGATTTCGCCACGGTTGGCGATGAGCACCTTGCGCACGATGGCTCCCTCCTTGAAACAAGCTGAGTTTAGGGACAGCCCACACGGCCTTTCGACCCTTCCCCGGTGGTGACCTTGCCCACACAGAGTGTGATGCGCGGGTCGATCCGGCGGAGAACCCTTGTGGCGCCCCAGGTCAGGGGGATCCCCGACTGCACAGTAACCCCGTCATGTATCCAAGGTCTCTGTCCCCCGGGTCAGCGGCCCCGGGTGATTCTTTGTCGAGTCCCTACGAACGGCCCACAGTTTCTTTGCGGTCGTGAGAGGAGTTGTCCCCTTGTTTACTGATTGGTAGCCCGGTCGTCCCGCGGGGCGAACAGGGACAACACCGTACCCACAGCGATGTGGCCCGCCCGGGCCCGGGCGGGCGGGAGCGCGCCGGGCGGGTCCTACGGATGGGCGGCAGCGGGGCCCGCGATCGCGCGGCGGCGACGCTACCGAAGAGTTGACAACCCGGGCGGGCCGAACGGCGTCCTACGGACGGCGTGGCAGAACGACGACAGCGAGACGAGGACGAGGTGATGGCCTTGGCAGGCTTCTTACCGGGGCCCCTTCCCGGCCGATCCGACGCGACAGAGGTCGGGTGCTGCTCACCGGACGTCGAAGCGTGAGCACCGGGACGAAGGCGCCCGCGGATCCGGCCGGGCGCCGAGTCCTGTCGGCGGCGCTGTGCGCGAGCGCCCCGGCGGAGGTGCTCGACTTCCTGCTGCCGCTGTGGGCGGGGTCGACGCTGCGTGCCGGAGCCTCCGTGGTCGGCGCGCTGATCGCCTTCGAGGCGCTACTGTCGCTGATCGTGCGCCCGCTGGCCGGGGAGCTGGCCGACCGCTTCGACCAGCGGCGGGTGGCGGCGGCCGGTGCGGGTCTGTACGCCCTGTCGTTCGCGGGCTACGCGCTCGCCGACTCACTGGTCGTGGCCTTCGCCGCGGCGGGCCTGGGAGGCGCCGGCGGGGCCCTGTTCTGGGTCGCGCTGCGGGCCTGGACCGGACAGCGGTCCCAGGAGGGTGACGGCACCTCCGCCTACGGCAGACTGCTGTCCGCGGAGGGCCAGGGCGCCTTCGTCGGCTACCTGGTGGCGTTCTCCCTGCTGGAACGCGCGGGTTACGCACTGCTGTTCTGGCTGGGCAGCGCCGCCTGCGCGCTGGCCATGGCCTCGCTGCTGCGCGGGCCCCGCCAGGAGCCGGCCCGGGGCGCGACCGGGCGCCGGGAGCGGTGGGGCACGGCGGAGCGCCGGCTGCTGCCGCTGATGGTGGTGTCCGCGGTGACGGCCGCGGCCGAGGCGGGGCTGTGGATGCTTCTGCTGCTCCGGCTGCAGGCGGAGCTGGAGCTGTCGCCGAACGAGATCGCGCTGGTCTTCGCCCCCGGCTTCGTGGTGTTCGTCCTGCTGCCGGCGCACGCGCACCACCTCACCGGCCGGTGGGGTCGGACGCCGACCATGGTCGCCTCGTTCGCGGCGAGCGCGCTGTTCGCCGCGGGGCTCGCGGTGGTCTCCACGCCGCCCGCCGTCGCCGTCCTGTGGACCGTGGCCGCCGCCTGTTTCGCCGCGCAGATCCCGGTGGAGCAGGCGACCGTGGCCGCCGCCTCCGGGGGGCGGTTCGGCCGGGCCATG
This sequence comes from Streptomyces sp. BF23-19, assembly GCF_041106355.1. NCBI lineage: Bacteria > Bacillati > Actinomycetota > Actinomycetes > Kitasatosporales > Streptomycetaceae > Streptomyces > Streptomyces sp. BF23-19. The sequence goes on from NZ_JBGBPT010000016.1 coordinate 25,453, forward strand.
GGCCTGTACGAGAGCGCCCGCCTGGCCGGTGTGGTGGTCGGCCCGCTGGTGATGGGCGTGCTCTACGAGGAGGCAGGCTGGGTCGCCGCCTGCGTGGCGGCCGCGGCGACCTCGGCCCTGGGGGCGCTCGTGGCGCCGTACGCGGTCCGCACCCTGGGCCTGCCGCAGGAGCGGAAGAAGCCCGGGCCGAAGACCGCCGACGTGGCAGTGGACCGAGCGGCCGGGACGGACCGGGCGGACGACGGCGACGACGGCGACGACGACGGCGACGACGACGGCAACGACGACGACAACGACGACGGCAACGACAACAGCGACAGCGGCATCGACAGGGGTAGGGGCACGGACATGGGTGAGCGGGAAGCGGCGGGGCAGCCGTCGGCGGGGGCCGTCCTCGGGCCGAAGGCCCACGCCCGCAAGGAGCGGCGGGACTGGTACATCCACACGGTGGTGTTCGCGTTGGGGCAACTGGTCCTGTGGGCCCTGGACTCCAGCTGGCTCGTATGGCAGCTCACGGATGGCGCCGTGCCCGACGAGCAGCGCGGACCGCTGGTCTGGGCCGGTCGGATCTGGCTGACCATCTGGGTGATCGACACCATCTGGTCCTGGTCGTACACCGCCTGGCCGCGGGAGAAGAAGCCGAAGTCGTCGTCTTAGCGGCGCCGTACGGGGGTCCGTGGGGCGGGAGGCGTCCGCAAGCCGGGTGTGCGGATGTCTTGCCCGCAGGGCTACCCGTTAGTAGCCTCCAGGCGTCGAACGGGCTTGTGACACGTGGGGGGTGGCGGCATCGTGCTGCGAAGACTCGTGGCCGGACTGGCCGCGATCGTGCTCGTCGTGGAAGCGGCGCTGCTCGTGCTCGTCCACTTCGTGCTGGGCCGGACCACGGCGAACCAGTCGATGTCGATCGCGGGCAGCGATCCGGATGTCATGTCCAAGGCGACCTACGCCATGGGGGCGGGCATGGGCGCCTTCCTCGTCCTGTGCGCCGTGTTCGCCGCCGTCACCGCGATCCGCGACCGCGCCCCGGGGCGCTTCGGCCGCGTCGTGCTCATCAGCGCCGCCGTCACCCACGGGGTGCTCGGCGTCCTCACCGTCGCCCTGGTCAACTGGGCCGCCTTCGCGTCGATGATGCTGATCCTGTGTCTGCTCGTCCTGACCCTGACGTCCTACGCCGCCCGGCCCGGCGACGGCAGCAGGGACGGTGCGGGCGAGGACACCCCGCCGCTGCCGCCCACGCCGCCGTTCGGGGAGATCAAGCCCACAAGTCCGTGATGGACACGTCCAGTTCGCCCAGCAGGGAACGCAGCAGCGGCAGCGACAGCCCGATGACGTTGCCGTGATCCCCGTCGATGCCGTCGATGAACGGCGCCGACAGCCCGTCCAGGGTGAACGCCCCCGCCACGTGCAGGGGCTCCCCGCTCGCCACGTACGCGGCCACCTCCGCGTCCGTGGGCTCGCCGAACCGGACCGTCGTCGAGGCCGTGGCCGAGACCTGCTGGCCGTCCGCCGTGTCGATCACACAGTGCCCGGTGCGCAGCACGCCCGCCCGCCCGCGCATCGACTTCCAGCGCGCGGTGGCCTCCTCGGCGTCCGCCGGCTTGCCCAGCGCCTCGCCGTCCAGCTCCAGCACCGAGTCGCAGCCGATCACCAGGGCGCCCGCGGCCTCGTCCAGCCCCGCCACGACGGCGGCCTTCGCCTCGGCCAGCGCCAGCGCCAGGGCGGCCGGCTCGTCGTGGTTCAGGGTGTCCTCGTCGAAGCCGCTGACGATCACGTGCGGGGCGAGCCCGGCCTGCCGCAGCAGGTTCAGCCGGGCGGGGGAGGCGGAGGCGAGGACGAGCTTGCGCCCGGTCGCCCGGGGCTCAGGTGTCGCAGTCATGGGGGCCATCGTAGGCGCGGCCCGCACCCCCGGGACCCGACCTAGAAGCCCACACCCAGGACGTACACCACCACGAGCATGGCGAGGGCGAGCACCACGGTCAGCCGCCGGATCATCGCCTGCGCGTCGCGCATGTCCTTGGGCGGCTCGTTCTTCGGGTCGGACCAGAGCATGCCCCGATCCTGGCCCGGGAAAGGGGTGTGGCGCCTGAGTACCCGTACTCAGGCGCCACCACCCGTTCACACCGGTTCGGCTACGCGGGCCAGTACGTACGGCCCCAGGCCCGCGGCCCCGGATGCGGAACCCGCCGCCGGGCCACCCGGGCCGGCGCCGACCACTCGTCCGTGACCTGAGGGGCGGGCGACGGTGCCATGGCCAGCATCGCCGCGCGCGCCTGAACCACCGCCAGTGCGGCGGCCAGCTCTTCCGGGGTCGGGTTGCCCTTGACGACCTTGATCACCACAGAGTCCTCCTGGAGGGGCTAGAGCGGAATGTTGCCGTGCTTCTTCGGGGGCAGGGACTCCCGCTTGGTACGCAGCTGCCGCAGCCCCTTCACCACGTGCGCCCGGGTCTCGGACGGCATGGTCACCGCGTCGATGTACCCGCGCTCGGCCGCCGTGTACGGGTTGAGCAGCGCGTCCTCGTACTCGGCGATGAGTCGGGCCCGGGTCTCCTCCACCTCCTCGGGGGCGGCCTCCGCGATGGTGCGGCGGTGCAGGATGTTCACCGCGCCCTGCGCGCCCATGACGGCGATCTGCGCGGTCGGCCAGGCCAGGTTCAGGTCGGCGCCGAGGTGCTTGGAGCCCATGACGTCGTACGCGCCGCCGAAGGCCTTGCGGGTGATGACGGTGATCAGCGGAACGGTGGCCTCGGCGTACGCGTAGATCAGCTTCGCGCCGCGTCGGATGATTCCGTTGTACTCCTGGTCGGTGCCCGGAAGGAAGCCCGGGACGTCCACGAAGGTCAGCACGGGGATGTTGAAGGCGTCGCAGGTCCGGACGAACCGCGCCGCCTTCTCGGAGGCGTCGATGTCCAGGCAGCCGGCGAACTGCATCGGCTGGTTGGCGACGACACCCACCGGGTGGCCCTCGACCCGGCCGAAGCCGGTCAGGATGTTCGGCGCGAAGAGCGACTGCGTCTCCAGGAACTCCGCGTCGTCGAGCACGTGCTCGATCACGGTGTGCATGTCGTACGGCTGGTTGGCGCTGTCCGGGATCAGCACGTCGAGCTCGCGGTCGGCGTCGGAGACCTCGGTGTCCGCCTCCTCCGGGAAGGAGGGCGGCTCGGAGAGGTTGTTCGACGGCAGGTACGCGAGCAGTGACTTCACGTACTCGATGGCGTCCTTCTCGTCGCCCGCCATGTGGTGCGCGACGCCGGAGGTGCTGTTGTGCGTGCGCGCCCCGCCCAGCTCCTCGAAGCCGACGTCCTCGCCGGTGACCGTCTTGATGACGTCCGGGCCGGTGATGAACATGTGCGAGGTCTGGTCGACCATGACCGTGAAGTCGGTGATGGCGGGGGAGTACACGGCGCCGCCCGCGCAGGGCCCGACGACCAGGCTGATCTGCGGGATCACGCCGGACGCGTGGACGTTGCGGCGGAAGATCTCGCCGTACATGCCCAGCGCGCTGACGCCCTCCTGGATCCGGGCGCCGCCGGAGTCGTTGATGCCGACGAGGGGGCATCCGGTCTTCAGCGCGAAGTCCATGACCTTCATGATCTTCTGGCCGTAGGTCTCGCCGAGGGCCCCGCCGAAGACGGTGAAGTCCTGCGAGAACACGGCCACCGGGCGGCCGTCCACCGTGCCGTAGCCGGTGACGACGCCGTCGCCGTAGGGCCGGGTCTTCTCCAGCCCGAAGTTGGTGGAGCGGTGCCGGGCGAACTCGTCGAGCTCGACGAATGATCCCTCGTCCAGCAGTAGGGCAACCCGCTCACGCGCCGTCAGCTTGCCCTTGGCGTGCTGCTTCTCCACGGCGCGGGCGGACCCGGCGTGGGTGGCTTCGTCGATGCGGCGCTGCAGATCCGCGATCTTGCCCGCGGTGGTGTGCATGTCGATCGGCTCTGACGGATGTGACATCGGGGTCGCGGCTCCCTGCGTGGTGTCAACTGCCTGGTCAATTGATTGACTACTGCTGGCTACTGGTGCGTAGCGTATCGGCGGGCATGGCGCTCGGCAGTGCGGCGTTTGACACACCTACATTGGGTTGCATGACGCCATCAGATGCCTCAGCAGGAGCTTCCTCCGGTCGCTGGTCGAGCCTGGACCGCCCGCCCCTGAATGCCGCCGCCCTCACGCGGGCGCTCGTCACCGGGGACGGGCTGTGGACCTCGCTGGAGGTCGTGGGCAGTACCGGGTCCACCAATACCGACCTTGCCACTCGGGCGGCGCGGCTGCCCGAGGGAGCCGTGCTCGTCGCCGAGGAGCAGAGCGCCGGGCGCGGGCGGCTGGACCGGAGCTGGGTCGCGCCCGCCCGGTCCGGGCTGTTCTTCTCCGTCCTGCTCAAGCCGGGCGACGCGGTGCCGCAGGAGCGGTGGGGCTGGCTGACCCTGCTGGCCGGTGTGGCGACCGCGACCGGGCTGTCCAGGGCGGCCGGCGTGGACACCGCCCTCAAGTGGCCCAACGACCTGCTGGTCAGCGTGGACGGCGAGGAACGCAAGACCGGCGGGATCCTCGCCGAGCGGGTCGAGGACGGCGTGATCCTCGGGATCGGGCTCAACGTCAGCCTGACCGAGGACGAGCTGCCGGTACCGGCCGCGGGGTCGCTGTTGCTGGCCAAGGCCTCCGTGACCGACCGGGACCCGCTCCTGCGGGCCGTCCTGCGGTCCCTGGAGGAGTGGTACGGGACCTGGCGCGCGGCCGGTGGCGACCCGGCGACCAGCGGCCTCCAGGAGACCTACGCGGCGGGCTGCGCGACCCTGGGCCGGCACGTCCGCGCGGAGCTGCCCGGCGGGCGCACCCTCACCGGAACGGCCGAAGCGGTGGACACCGATGGCCGCCTGGTGATCCGTACGGCCGAGGGCCTGCACGAGACGGTGGGCGCGGGCGACGTCATCCACCTGCGTTCCGTGCACTGACAGGGGCCAGGGGTGCCGGGTGCGGCGTCGTACCGGGGCCGCGGCCCCGGACCCCGCGCCCAGGTCGCGGACGGGCCGGAAGCGGGGAGGGGGAGTGAGCTACGGCACACCTGCCGTATGGTTTAGGCGATCCCGGTGCTCGTGGTGATCAACCGGTTCGCAGGGCAGTGCGCACGGAATGGACAGGAGGCGGCCCTTGACCGTCGACGACCCTACGGCCGGCGCGTCCGCCGGTGGCGGCTCCGCGTCCGGTCCGGGCACCCCGATCGGCCGTGACCAGCACACCCCGCACCACGAGGTCGATCACACGGCCCAGCCGACGGCGGATCCGCTCGCCATCCGGCTGGAGCAGCTGATCCTCGGTGCCGAGCGCCGGTACACGCCGTTCCAGGCCGCGCGGAGCGCCGGTGTGTCCATGGAGCTGGCCTCGCGCTTCTGGCGGGCCATGGGCTTCGCGGACATCGGGCAGGCCCGGGCGCTGACCGAGGCCGACGTGCTGGCCCTGCGCCGGCTGGCCGGTCTGGTGGAGGCCGGGCTGTTGTCCGAGCCGATGGCCGTGCAGGTGGCGCGGTCCACCGGGCAGACCACCGCCCGGCTGGCCGAGTGGCAGATCGACTCGTTCCTGGAGGGGCTGACGGAGCCGCCGGAGCCGGGCATGACCCGTACGGAGGTCACGTACCCCCTGGTGGAGCTGCTGCTGCCCGAGCTGGAGGAGTTCCTCGTCTACGTGTGGCGGCGCCAGCTGGCGGCCGCGACCGGGCGCGTGGTGCAGGTGGCCGACGACGACGAGATGGTCGACCGGCGGCTCGCGGTGGGCTTCGCCGACCTGGTGGGCTTCACCCGCCTGACGCGGCGGCTGGAGGAGGAGGAGCTCGGCGAGCTGGTGGAGTCCTTCGAGACGACGGCGGCGGACCTGGTGGCCGCGCACGGCGGCCGGCTGATCAAGACCCTCGGTGACGAGGTGCTGTACTGCGCCGATGACGCGGCGACGGCGGCGGAGATCGCGCTGCGGTTGATCGAGACGATGGAGCTCGACGCGCAGATGCCGGAGCTGCGGGTCGGGATCGCCTTCGGCACGGTCACCACCCGGATGGGCGATGTCTTCGGGACCACGGTGAACCTGGCCAGCCGGCTCACGTCCATAGCCCCCAAGGACGCGGTCCTGGTGGACGGGGCGATGGCCGAGGAACTCTCCCGGACCGGAGCCGCTCCGGTGTCGGAGAAGGAGGCCGAGACGGCGCCCGACGAGGGCGCGTCCTACCGCTTCGCGCTGCAGCCGATGTGGCAGCGGCCGGTCCGCGGGCTCGGCGTCGTGGAGCCCTGGTCGCTGACGCGGCGGAAGCCCAAGAACCCCGCCTGACGCGACTGCGGGCTCGAGCGGACGGGCGGGCCCGCGCCTTCTGCCGGCGGGCCGGGCGCAGCCGTGCCCCGCAGCGGCGCAGCCTTGACCCGGTGGCCTCCCCGCGCACTAGAGTGCGGCGATAACGCTCGTTAACCGGGAGGGTCGCAGGCATGTCTGAGCAGCGCTTCGGAGAGTTCGTAGCGGTACGTCGGGAGGGCGACGGGCACGTCGCGGAGCTGGCGATGGACCGCCCCAAAGCCATGAACGCGGTGTCGACGGAGATGGCCCGGTCGATCGGCGCCGCCTGCGCGGCGCTCGCGGCGGACCCGTCGGTACGGGTGGTGGTGCTGTCCTCCACGGCGGAGCGGGCCTTCTGCGTCGGGGCGGACCTCAAGGAGCGGAACTCCTTCTCCGACACCGAGCTGGTCCGGCAGCGGCCGACCACGCGGGGGGCGTACGGGGGCGTGCTGGCGCTGCCGATGCCCACGATCGCGGCGGTGCACGGGTTCGCGCTGGGCGGCGGCTTCGAGCTGGCCCTGGCCTGCGACGTGATCGTCGCCGACGAGACCTCGGTGGTGGGCCTGCCCGAGGTGTCGGTGGGTGTGATCCCCGGCGGTGGAGGTACGCAGCTGCTGCCGCGCCGGGTGGGTGCGGCGCGGGCCGCGGAGCTGATCTTCACGGCGCGCCGGGTGGAGGCGGCCGAGGCGCTGTCCCTGGGGCTGGTGGACTCGCTGGTCCCGGCCGGTCAGGACACGGCGGAGGCGCTGGCGCTGGCGTCCCGGATGGCGGCGAACTCCCCGGTGGGTCTGCGGGCGGCCAAGCGGGCGCTGCGGCTGGGCCACGGGATGGACCTGGAGGCCGGTCTGGAGATCGAGGACGCGGCCTGGCGGACGGTGGCCTTCTCCGGCGACCGGGTGGAGGGCGTCGCGGCGTTCAACGAGAAGCGCAAGCCGAACTGGCCCGGGGAGTAGCCGGCCGGGCGACGGTGTCGCCGATCACCCTTGGTGATCTTGGCGGCACCGAAAGTCGTGCCAATTGTCTCCAAATCCGACAAAAGTCCCTAGCCTGGGGTGATGGGAGTTGACGGGCGGCTACGGGCCGTGGTGGGACTCGCTCAGGCGATGGCCGCGGCGTGTGCGCCGCGGGACAGCGTGCGGGCGGCCGCGCGGGGCGCGCGCGTGGCGCTGGACGGCTCGTTCGCCGCGATCTCCGCGTGGGAGCGGGAGCGGGGGCGCCTGCGGGTGCTCGTGAACGAGGGCGAGCGCCGGGCGGGCGAGGAGGAGTTCCCCGAGGACGAGTCCTACCCGGTGCACGACTTCCCCGAGATCACCGAGTTCCTGCACGAGCTCTGGGTGGGCGGCGGCGGCCCGCACGCCTGGGTGGAGAGCGCCGTCGGCGACCGGCCGGGACGGCGCGGGGACGCCCTGCGCCGCCGCGGCCGCGGGACCTGTGTGGTCGCGCCCATCGTGCTCAGCGGCCGCGCCTGGGGCGAGCTGTACGTCGCGCGGGACGAGGGGCTGCCCGACTTCGACGAGGACGACGCCGATTTCGCCACCGTGCTCGCCGCCGTGGTCGCGGCCGGTCTCGCGCAGAACGAGCGGCTGGAGGAGGCCCGGCGGCTCGCCTTCACCGACCCGCTGACCGGGCTCGCGAACCGGCGGGCGGTCGACATGCGCCTCGACGAGGCCTTGGAGGAACACCGCCGGACCGGGGTGGTCGTCAGCCTCGTCGTCTGCGACCTGAACGGCCTGAAGAAGGTCAACGACACCCTCGGGCACGCCATGGGCGACCGGCTCCTGGAGCGGTTCGGGTCGGTCCTGAGCCTGTGCGGGGCGATGCTGCCCGGATCGCTGGTGGCCCGCCTGGGCGGCGACGAGTTCTGCCTGGTCGGGGTCGGCCCGACGGCGGACGAGATCGTGCGGGTCACCGAGGAGGTGTGCACCCGGGCGGCCGAGCTGGAGCTGGGCGAGGGGGTGGCCTGCGGGGTGGCCTCCACCGGCGACCCGATCGGCCTGGTGAAGTCCTCCCGGCGGCTGTTCCGGCTCGCGGACGCGGCCCAGTACAAGGCGAAGGCCGCGCGCTCGCCGAAGCCCGTCGTGGCGGGCCGGGACACCGCGGTGGTCCGGCTCGCGGACGCCGCCGCCGAGGAGGCTCCGGGGGAGCGGCGCCGGTTCCGGGGCCGCCAGTGACCGGCCGCCCGCGGCGTCGGCCCGTAAGGGGTCCAACCGCGTCGCGATCGTGACAGTTCAAGCTAGTGACATGAAGCGATTCAATCCGTAGGGTGCTGAATATGGATATGCACACTGTCGTGGTGGGGACGTCCGGGACCACCGCCGAGGACGTCATCGCCGTAGCCCGCGGCAACGCACGCGTCGAGCTCTCCGCCGAGGCCCTCGACGCCCTCGCCCGGGCCCGCGAGATCGTCGACGCCCTGGCCGCCAAGCCCGAGCCCGTCTACGGCGTGTCCACCGGGTTCGGTGCGCTCGCCTCCCGGCACATCAGCCCCGAGCTGCGTGCCCAGCTCCAGCGCAACATCGTCCGCTCGCACGCCGCCGGCATGGGCCCGCGCGTCGAGCGGGAGGTCGTCCGCGCGCTGATGTTCCTCCGCCTCAAGACCGTCGCCTCCGGTCACACCGGCGTACGCCCCTCCGTCGCGCAGACCATGGCCGACGTGCTCAACGCGGGGATCACCCCCGTCGTCCACGAGTACGGCTCCCTGGGCTGCTCCGGCGACCTCGCGCCGCTGTCCCACTGCGCGCTCGCCCTCATGGGCGAGGGTGACGCCGAGGGCCCGGACGGCACCGTCCGCCCCGCCGGTGAGCTGCTCGCCGAGGCCGGTATCGAGCCCGTCGTGCTCCGCGAGAAGGAGGGCCTCGCCCTCCTCAACGGCACCGACGGCATGCTCGGCATGCTGGTCATGGCGCTCGCCGACCTCGGCAAGCTCTACACCTCGGCCGACATCACCGCCGCCCTCACCCTGGAGGCGCTGCTCGGCACGGAGAAGGTGCTCCAGCCCGAGCTGCACGCCATCCGTCCGCACCCGGGCCAGGGTGCCTCCGCCGCGAACATGGCCGCCGTCCTCAAGGGCTCCGGGCTCGTCCGGCACTACCAGGAGGAGACCGCCCCGCGCGTGCAGGACGCCTACTCCGTGCGCTGCGCCCCGCAGGTCGCCGGCGCGGGCCGCGACACCATGGCGCACGCCGCCCTGGTGGCCTCCCGTGAGCTGGCCGCCGCAGTCGACAACCCGGTGGTCCTGCCCGACGGGCGCGTGGAGTCCAACGGCAACTTCCACGGGGCGCCGGTCGCCTACGTGCTGGACTTCCTCGCCATCGCGGCCGCCGACCTCGGTTCCATCGCCGAGCGCCGCACCGACCGGCTGCTCGACAAGAACCGCTCGCACGGCCTGCCGCCGTTCCTCGCGGACGACGCCGGCGTCGACTCCGGTCTGATGATCGCCCAGTACACGCAGGCCGCCCTGGTCAGCGAGATGAAGCGGCTCGCGGTGCCGGCCTCGGCCGACTCGATCCCCTCCTCCGCCATGCAGGAGGACCACGTCTCGATGGGCTGGTCGGCCGCGCGCAAGCTCCGTACCGCCGTCGACAACCTGACGCGGATCATCGCCATCGAGCTCTACGCCGCCACCCGCGCCATCGAGCTGCGCCACGGGCTGACCCCGGCCCCGGCCAGCCAGGCCGCGATCGCGGGCGCCCGCGCGGCGGGTGTGCAGGGTCCTGGGCCGGATCGTTTCCTCGCCCCTGACCTGGCCGCCGCCGACGAGTTCATCCGTACCGGCGGCCTGCTGGCCGCGGTGGAGCCGGTGACGGGTCCGCTCGCCTGACGCCAGGCCGCGTACGCGCCGAAGGGCCGCCCCGGGATCCGTTCCCGGGGCGGCCCTTCGCGTGTCTACGGCGCGTGCGAGCGGCGGATCGAGAAGGCCACGAAGCCCGCCCCGACGCCGAGGAAGAGGGTGCCGCCCAGGAGGTAGGGGGCGGTGTCCACGGATCCGGTGTCGGCGAGCAGGGACTGCGGTCGCGAACCCGGCCCGGAGGCCGTTCCCGTGACCGTCCCGGGCGCGTCGGAGTCGGCGTCGGAGTCGGCGGAGCCGGTCGCGCCGGTGGCCGCCCGGGCGGCGTTCGCGCCCGCGGGCACACCGGAACGGGTCTCCTCGGCGCCGGCGGAGGTGGCGCCCGCCGATGGTACGAACCACAGGGCGGCGAGGAGGGTGGTCGCTCCGAGAGCGGTGAGCAGCGGTCGGCGTGCGGACACGGTGCGATCCCCCTTGTGGCAGCAGCGAATTGGCCGTGTGCGGTGATGCTACGGAAAGGGGCGGGTCGTGGGAAAGTCGGGGCTTCCGCGGGCTTACTCTCCGTCGTATGAACTCTTCTGAGACATCACGTTACGTACGACTTCGAGTGGATTTGGTGCTGGAGGTGCCCGACGTCCAGGCACTCACCGGAGCCGCGCTCGCGCACATCAAGGCCGACGAGTTCATGCCGGACGAGGAGCGCGGCCACGCCGAGTCCGCCGTCCGCGAGGACGAGTCGGAAGCCCTCGCCTACCTCGTCGACCCCACTGACCTGGTCGTGGACATCCCCGGCGTGGAGCTCGCGCAGGCCTCCTGGAGCAGCGAGCCCGTCGAATACGACCCCGAGTCCATGGAGTGGGACCTGGACGAGGAAGATGGGGACTTCGACGAGGAACCCGACAACGCCTGACCGTGTGGTGGACCACATCCGAACGGAATGTGGAACCGGCCGGCGCCGTTAACGCGTTGTCAGGACCAGGCAGGGGGTCTGCCCCCTGCCCGGCCAACCCCGGGGACGGTCGGCTTCCGGGGTATCCGGCAACGATGGAGTGGCGTGTGAGGACGGACAGTATGCGGCGGAGAAGGTCCCTGGTGGCCATATCCGCGGTGCTCGGTGGGGTACTGATGCTCACGGCGTGCGGCGGCGGCGACGACGCGAAGCCGAAGGGCTCCGAGGCGGGCAAGGCCCAGGCGGACGCCGACGCGGCAGCCGCCAAGGACGCCTCCAAGGCCAAAATAACCATCACGCCGAAGGACGGGGCCACGAACGTCGGCCTCAACGACGCGGCGAACGTCGCCGTCGCCGACGGCACCCTCACCCTGGTCGAGCTGAAGACCAGCGAGGGCGCGGCCGTGGCCGGCAAGATCGCCGCCGACGGCAAGAGCTGGAAGCCCGACGCCGCGCTGAAGCGCTCCACGAAGTACGCCCTGGCGGCGACCGCCAAGGACGCGGACGGCCGGGAGGCGCACGAGAACGCCTCCTTCACCACCATCTCCCCGGAGAACAGCTTCGTCGGCTCGTTCATCCCCGACGACGGTCAGACGGTCGGCGTGGGCATGCCGGTGTCGATCACCTTCAACAAGCCGATCCAGGACAAGAAGGCCGTCCAGGCGGCGATCTCGGTCACCTCCACCAGCGGCCAGGAAGTCGTCGGCCACTGGTTCGGCGCGCAGCGCCTGGACTTCCGCCCGGAGCAGTACTGGCAGGCGAACTCCACCGTCACGATGAAGCTGGCGCTGGAGGGCATCCAGGGCGCTCCCGGCGTCCAGGGCGTGCAGAACAAGACCGTCACCTTCAAGATCGGCCGCAGTCAGACCTCCCAGGTCGACGTGAAGAGCAAGAAGATGACGGTCACCCGGGACGGCGCGGTCCTCAAGACCATCCCGATCTCGGCGGGCTCCCCGGAGAACCCGACCTACAACGGACAGATGGTGATCTCCGAGAAGTTCAAGGAGACCCGGATGGACGGCTCCACCGTCGGCTTCAAGGACAGTGAGGGCAAGGGCGAGTACGACATCAAGGACGTCCCGCACGCCATGCGGCTGTCCCAGTCCGGCACCTTCATCCATGGCAACTACTGGGGAGCCGACTCGGTCTTCGGCAGCGCCAACACCAGCCACGGCTGTGTCGGTCTGAACGACGCCAAGGGCGCGGGCGACCCGAACCAGCCCGCCGCGTGGTTCTACGACAACTCGCTCATCGGCGACGTGGTCGAGGTGATCAACTCCCCGGACAAGGTCATCAAGCCCGAGAACGGCCTCAACGGCTGGAACATGGGCTGGGCGGAGTGGAAGGCCGGCTCGGCCGCCTGACATCCCGCACCGCACGCGACGACGGCGGGGATCCCTCACGGGGTCCCCGCCGTCCGTCGTTCGGCCGGAAGACGGCCGAGTGCGGCCCGAGTGGATCATCTAGGGTCCCCGGTATGACCCTCCGCGCACTGTCGTTGCCCCCGACCGACACCGAGATCGACGACTGGATCGCGGTCCTCGCCGCCGTCCAGGCCGCCGACCTGCCGCAGGGGCCGCCACCCGCCCGGACCGAGGTGGCCGGCCGGCTGCGGGTCACGCCGGCGCGCGGCCGCGCCGCGCTCTGGACCGCGGACGGGGGAGCGGGCGTGGCCGCGTTGCTCCTGTTCACGGACGAGGCCAACGCGCACACCGCCTTCCTCGACGTGCTCGCCGTACGCCCGGACGCCCGGCGCCGGGGCCTGGGCCGGGCCCTGTGGGAGCAGGTCCGGGCCGAACTGCTCGCCCACGGCCGGACCTCGGTCTCGACCCTGGTGGACCTGGGCGGGCCGGGGCAGGTGTTCGCCGAGTCCCTCGGCTTCGAGAACGTCCTGCCCATGGCCTGGTACGAGCAGGACCTGACGCGGCAGCAGCCCGCCGCGGGCACCTCCGCCGACGCCTCCGTCCGCGCCGCGGCCGAGGTCCCGGTCCCCGTCGCCCCGGGATACGAACTGCGCGCCTGGCACGGCCTGGTGCCGGACGACTGGGCCGCGCCGCTCGCCACGGCCCACGGAGCCATGGAGGACGCGCCCATGGGCGACATCGACGAGAAGATCGAACCCTGGACGCCGCAGCGGCTGCACGCCGCGCACCGGCTCATCCTGGACCGGGGCGGCGAGATCACCACGGCCGCCGCGGTGACCCCGCGGGGCGAGGTGGCCGCGTACACGGAACTGGTCCTGCCCGACCCGGCCGGCCCGCGCGCCCTCCAGTACGACACGGTGGTCGCCCCCGCCCACCGAGGCCACGGCCTGGGCCGCGCGGTCAAGCTGCACATGCTGGAGCTGGCCCGCCACCGGTACCCCGCCCTGCGCCGGATCGCCACCACGGTGGCGGACGAGAACACCCCGATGCGGGCGGTGAACGAGAGCCTGGGCTACCGCCTCGACCGCCCCGCGGCGTACTACCAGCTCAGCCTGTAGCCGCCGGGTTCCGCGCCCCGGCCCCCTCCGACGGGGCCGACCACGACGCCAGCAGACGCAAGGCGTCCGCCGACGGGGAGCCGGGGGCGGCGTGGAAGGTGACCAGGGACTGCGCCGGGTCGTCCGGAAGCTTCAGCGTCTCGAAGGACAGCCGCAGTTCACCCACGATCGGATGCCGCAGCAGCTTCTCCCCGTGCGTCTTGTCCGCCACCGTGTGCGCCGCCCACAGCCGCCGGAACTCCTCGTTCTTCACCGACAGCTCCCCGACCAGCGCCGACAGCTGCTCGTCGTCCGGGTGCTGGCCCGCGTACATCCGCAGGTTGCTCACCACCTCGCACGCCCGGCACTCCCACTCCCCGTACAGCTCCGCCGTCGCCGGATCCAGGAACACCAGCCGCACCAGGTTCCGCTCGGCGGCCGGCAGCGCACCGAAGTCCCCGAAGACCGCCGCCGCCAGCCGGTTCCAGCCGATGACGTCCTGCCGGTGCCCCACCAGGTACGCCGGTACCCCGCACATCGCGTCCATCAGCGTGCGCAGCTCCGGACGCACCTGCTGCGGGCGCCGGCTGTGGCGGCGCCGGTGCGCCTTCGGCCGCGCCAGGTCCATCAGGTGCGCCCGCTCGCTCCCGTCGAGGCGCAGGGCCCGCGCGAGCGCCTCCAGGACCTCCACCGACACGTTGTGCCCGTCGCGCTGCTCCAGCCGCGTGTAGTACGCGACCGACACCCCCGCCAGCTGCGCCAGTTCCTCCCGGCGCAGCCCGGGCACGCGCCGGCGGCGCCCGTGGTCGGGCAGGCCCACGTCCTCGGGGCGCAGCCGCGCACGGCGGGAGCGGAGGAACTCGCCGAGGCAGGCGCGCTGATCAAGCTGGTCCATCCCGTAAGTATCCCCGGGCGGCGTGCCGCGGGGCAGGCGTGAGCCTGACCCCACCAGGCGTAGGTTCGCCAGTCGTAGGCAGGACAGGTGGATGGCTGTCCGCAGGGCGAGGCGGCAGCCTGGGGGTCACCACAGACCCACGCCGTTTCGAGGAGCACCCCCATGTCCGTCACCCAGGGCACCCAGGACACCCCGGCCACCCGGAGCGCTCGGGGCACCCAGGTCGCCGCGTACGCCGCCCCCGCCGCCAAGGCCCCGCTGGAGCGCACCACCATCACGCGCCGCCCCGTCGGCGAGAACGACGTCCTCATCGACATCAAGTACTCCGGCATCTGCCACTCCGACATCCACCAGGTCCGCGACGGCTGGGGCGAGGGCATCTACCCGATGGTCCCCGGCCACGAGATCGCCGGAGTCGTCAGCGAAGTCGGCCCGGCCGTCACCCGGTTCGCCGTCGGGGACCGGGTGGGCGTCGGCTGCTTCGTCGACTCCTGCCGCCGGTGCGAGTACTGCCTGCGCGGCCAGGAGCAGTACTGCGTCGAGGGCATGACCGGCACCTACAACGCCCTCGACCGGGACGGCGAGCCCACGTACGGCGGCTACTCCACCCACCTCGTCGTCGACGAGAAGTACACCGTCCGCATCCCCGACGGCATCGGCCTCGACGTCGCCGCCCCGCTGCTGTGCGCGGGCATCACCCTCTACTCCCCGCTCCGGCACTGGCAGGCGGGCCCCGGCAAGAAGGTCGCGGTCGTCGGCCTCGGCGGCCTCGGCCACCTCGGCGTGAAGATCGCGCACGCGCTCGGCGCCGAGGTCACCGTCCTGTCGCAGACCCTGCGCAAGCGGGAGGACGGCCTGAAGCTGGGCGCCTCCCACTTCTACGCCACCGGTGACGAGGCCACCTTCGAGGAGCTGGCCGGCCGCTTCGACCTGATCCTGTCCACCGTCTCCGCGCCGATCGGCCTGGACGCGTACCTGGGCCTGCTGAAGGTCGACGGCGCACTGGTGAACGTCGGCGCCCCGGAGGAGCCCGTCGCGCTCAACCTCTTCTCCGTCATCGGCGGCCGCAAGACCCTCGCCGGATCGATGATCGGCGGGATCGCCGAGACCCAGGAGATGCTGGACTTCTGCGCCGAGCACGGACTGGGCTCGGCGATCGAGCTGATCGCCGCCGGGCAGATCAACGAGGCGTACGAGCGGGTGCTGGCGAGCGACGTGCGCTACCGCTTCGTGATCGACGCGGCCACGATCTGACCCGGGCGGGACCAGCGGTCGGCGGCGGCTGTCACACGTTCTTCATGCCGTGTGCATGGCCCCGGCGGCGCACGGCCGCCGATGATCTCCACACACCGACCGCCACCCCCGATCGTGCAGGAGTCCGCCATGCCCAGCCGCCGTCACTTCCTCGCCGGATCGGCGGCGGCCGCCGCCGGCCTCGCGGCCCTGCCCCAACTCGTCGCGCCCGCACCGGCGTCCGCCGCCGAGAGCGCGACGCCACCCCACCTCGTGGTGATCCTGGCCGACGACCTCGGCTACGGCGACCTGGGTGCCTACGGCCAGAAACTGATCACCACCCCGCACATCGACCGACTCGCCGCCGAGGGGCTGCGGTTCACCGACGCCTACTCCGCGGCCGCCGTCTGCGCCCCGTCCCGCGCCGCACTCCTCACCGGCCTGCACACCGGCCACGCCGCCGTCCGCGCCAACCCGGCCGCGGGCGGCCAGGGCAGCCTCGCCGCCGGGGACACCACCTTCGCGGAGGTACTGCGCGCGCGGGGCTACCGTACGGGCCTGTTCGGCAAATGGGGCTTCGGACCCGAGGCCGCGGACCAGCCCAGCCACCCGGGCGCACGCGGCTTCGAGGAGTTCTACGGATACATCGACCACAGCCACGCCCACCAGTACCGCCCCGCGTACCTGTGGCACAACGACACCAAGGAGACCCTCCCCACGGGCACCTACGCCCCCGACGCGATCGCCGCGCGCGCCCTCGACTTCATCGACACCCACGCGGCCGGCCCCGACCCCTTCCTGCTCCTCCTCGCCCCCAACCTCCCGCACGCGCCCAGCGAGATCCCCGACGTCGGCGCGTACGCCGCCCGGTCCTGGACCCAGGCGAACAAGGCGCACGCCGCGCAGATCAGCCTCCTCGACGCGCAGGTCGGCGCCGTCGTGGACCGGCTGCGGGCCCGCGGGATCGCGCAGCGGACCGTGGTCCTGGTGGCCTCCGACAACGGACCGCACGAGGAGGGCGGGGTCGACCCCGACCTGTTCGACGCCAACGGCCCGCTGCGCGGCTACAAGCGCAACCTCTACGAGGGCGGCGTCCGCGTCCCGCTGATCGCCTGGTCCCCGGGCCGCATCGCCCCCGGCACCACCAGCGCCCGCCCCACCCCGCTGTACGACCTCCTGCCCACCCTCGCCGAGCTCGCCACGGCCCCCGCCCCCGCCGACATCGACGGCCTCTCCGCCGCCCCGGTCCTGAACGGCGCGCCCGCCCTCGCCCCCCTCCACGGCCACCTGTACTGGTACCGAGACGAGCAGGGCGTCACCGGCCGGGCCAACACGCAGGACGCGGGCCGGGCCAAGCAGGTCGCCGAGGCCATCCGCAAGGACCGGTGGAAGGCCGTACGCTTCGCGCCCGGGCGGGACCGCACGGTCGTCGACTCCGCGTGGGCCTTCGAGCTGTACGACCTGGCCGTCGACCCCGGCGAGAAGAACGACGTGGCGGCCGGGAACCCTTCGGTGGTCGCCTCGCTGACCACCTTGCTGCGCGCCTCGTGGTCGGACACGTACGTACGCCGCCCCTGGGGTCTGACCGCGGTCGCCGACCCGTCGGCCTCGACGCTCACCACCACCGTCTCGAACGGCGGCGCCCGCCCCTGGCCCGACGTACGGGTGACCCTCCCGCTCCCGGCCGGCTGGACGGCCACCCCCACGGGACCCGTGACCACCGCCTCCCTCGCCCCGGGCCAGGCCCTGACCACCACCTGGCGGGTGAGCGCGCCCTCCTCGGCCCCGGCCGTGCTCACCCCGCAGGCGACCACGTCCGCGCCCGCCCGCTTCACGGCGGCGACGCGGTTCACCCCGCTCCCGGCGCCGCCCACGAAGGACAGCCACCTCAGCGACCTTCCGTGGGTCTCGGCCACCAACGGCTGGGGCCCGGTGGAGATCGACCGCTCCAACGGCAAGCAGGCGGCGGGCGACGGCACACCGATCGCCTTCGGCGGCGTGACCCACGCCAAGGGCCTCGGCGTCCACGCCCCCTCGGAGATCGTCTACCACTTGGGCGGGCGCGCGTCCCGCTTCACGGCGCTGGTCGGCATCGACGACTTCTCCACGAACCAGTCCCCGGCCGGCGCCACCCGGGCGATCGTCCGCGCCGACGGCCGGACCCTGCTGACCACGGCCACCCTGACGGGAGCCACCGGCCCCACCGCGATCGACCTGGACGTGAGCGGCGTCCGCCTCCTTCACCTCGTGGTCGAGGACGCGAACGCCCGCTCCTCCTTCGACCACACCTCCTGGGCCCGCCCCTACGTGACACTGGCCTGACCCGCCCCGGCGGGCCTCAGTACCCCTGGGGGTGCGCGGACAGCCAGTCGGTGTGCCGCTCGCGCATCCGGTCCCGCTCCTGCCGCGTGGGGAGGATGACGTCGGCGCCGCCGTCGTACGGGTGGTGGAACCGGGTGAGCCCGGGGTCCGTGACGAAGATGCCGGCCAGCCTGTCGTCGGCCACCGCGCGCAGCAACGGGTCGAGACAGCCCCGCCGCCAGGGGCGCCGGTCGGCGTAGTAGTACCAGCGCGTGTGGAACTCCGGATCCGGTTCGTCGGTCTCGTCCAGCGTGGTCCACAGCGTGCCCTCCGGGTGGAGGGCACGGCGCAACGGCGACCGGTCCGTGTGATCGGACACCTCGGACCCGCCGGTGGTCACCACGTACACCTCGTCGCCCGTGAAGAGCTCGTCCAGGACCGTGTTGTACCGGTCCAGGAGCACCGCGTACTCCGCCTCGTCCTGCGGGTAGCGCTTCGATTCCGGCAGGCTGTGGAAGCGCACCCACCGGTCGCGGTACACCGTCTTCAGCTCGTACGGCAGCAGCGGGCCGGGTGGCCTGTGCTGCCGCCACAGAGCGGTCAGCCCCGCGTGCGCGGGGTCGACGCGGGGTTCGACGGCGCGTCCGACGACGGGGTCGCTCACGCCCCCGGGGCCTTGGCCACGCCGATCGGGCAGGACACGCCCGTGCCGCCGATGCCGCAGTAGCCGCCCGGGTTCTTGTCCAGGTACTGCTGGTGGTGCGCCTCCGCAGGCCAGAAGGGGCGCTCCGCCGCCGGCATCACCGCCGTGGTGATCGGACCGTAGCCCGAGGAGGCCAGGACCTGCTGGTAGGCCGTACGGGAGGCCTCCGCCGTCTCCTGCTGCTCGGGGGAGTGTGTGTAGACCGCCGAGCGGTACTGGGTGCCCACGTCGTTGCCCTGGCGGAAGCCCTGGGTGGGGTCGTGGGACTCCCAGAACAGCTTCAGCAGCGCGGCGTAGGAGACCTGGGACGGGTCGAAGACCACACGGACCACCTCGGTGTGGCCGGTCAGACCCGAGCAGACCTCCTCGTAGGTCGGATTCTCGGTGAAGCCGCCCTGGTAGCCGGCCAGCGTGGTCCACACCCCGGGGGTCTGCCAGAACTTGCGCTCCGCACCCCAGAAACAGCCCAGACCGAAGTCGGCGACTTCCAGGTGCGCGGGGTAGGGGCCGGACAGCGGGTTGCCCAGCACGGTGTGCCGGTCGGGCACGGCGAACAGCGGCTCCGCGCGGCCCGTCAGGGCCTCCTCGCGGGTGGGGAGCTCGGGCGTACGGCGGTACGAGAACATGGATTCCCTCCTTGTGGGAGTGACAACGTGCGGAGGGCGGGCCGGGATTCCCCGACCCGCCCTCCGTCGCCCCACGGGTCAGAGACCCGGTGTGGTCACGCTCACCGCCCAGTCACGGGCGTACAGGTACCGGCTCTTCGGCGAGCCCGCGTAGGACCAGGGCAGGGCACCGATGTACCCGTCGATGTACCGGAACTGCTCGACGGCCTCCGCGTCGCGGTCCTGCCAGAACAGCAGGTACGCCAGGATGTGTCGCATCCCGACCGTCCCCGGGTGGTCGTCGCCCGCCGCCGCCAGGTCCAGCAGCGCCGCGTCGACCGCCGCGACGATCTCCGGCTCCTTGAAGAACGTCTCCGCGGCCAGGTCGTCCTCGTGCGTCTCCTGCTCGAAGTACGCGATCAGAGGCAGTCGCGAGAACAGCTCACCGGGCGCCCCGGCAGCCGCCGACTCACGTGCGAAGGCCAGCGCCAGCTCGTGCGAGCCGCGCCACTTCTGGCACCAGTACTGCAGTGCGCTGACGTGTGCGCACAGCACCTTCGGATCGCGCTCGACGATCTTCGCCCACAGCTCGCGGTACCGCTCGTGCGAGTAGCCCAGGCCCTGCCCGATCGGCTGCTCCACGATGTACGGGGTCGGGTCCGCCGGGTCGGCGAGGCTCTGGGCCGCGTGGGCGGCCTCCTGCGCCTTGACCAGCAGGTCGCGGAAGAGCCGGAACTGCTCCTGCGTGGTGCGGCGGCCCGACTGGGAGCCACGTACGTTCCACGCCACCTGGATCGCGGTGTCGGCGTCGACCAGGGCCGCCGTCGGGTCCGTGGGCCGCGCCGCACGCCAGGCCAGCAGCCACGCGTCGTCCTCGGCGGCCGCCTCGGCCAGCGGGCGGACCCGCTCCATGCGCTCGTGCCAGTTCTTCCCGGCCGCCTCGATGTACGCGGCTCCGGCCTCCCAGTCGCCCGACCGGACCGCTTCCAGGACGGCCGTCCGCTCCGGCGGCACCGGAGCGGGGTTCTCGGCGTCGAGGTCGGCCTCGGCCACGAACCCGAGCGCGACGACCGCCGCCGCCTTCTCGGCCTTCTGCGCGGCCTTGACGGCCGCGGTGTCGGCGTTCAGGGATTCGGTCCGGCCCTCGATGACGGCGATCTCCGCCTCCAGCCGCTTCGCCTTGCGGATGTAGTAGACGCCGCGCAGGAACTTGAACGCGCCGAACAGCAGCACGGCGCCCAGGATGTAGAGGCCGATCACGGGGCGAGCACCAGCTTTCGCAGCGGTTCGGTGTCGGGCAGGTCGGCGACGGCCGCTTCCAGGGCCTGGTCCAGCCGGTCCTCGAAGCCGTCGGCCGGGTAGCGCAGGGAGGCCGAGTCGGACCAGGACAGTTGCCAGCGGGCGGCGCCCCGGGCCGTCAGCTCGACGGTGACCAGCTGGTTCAGGGCGCGCCGGACGACCGGGCGGGCGAACTCGCGGGCCGTGCGGCCGGTGGCGGCCTGCGCCTCCTCGGACTTCGGGAACCGGTCGGCGATGCGCCAACGCACCGCCGGGTCGGCGTCGAACGCGTCGAGCACGGCCTCCAGCCCGGGGCCCGCGCCCTCGGCGGCGAAGGTCTCGCGGAGGTCCTCCGCGCCCTGGCCGACGTACAGGGTCATCGACCGGTGGACGAGGTCCTCCCAGTCGACCCGCTGCAGCGCGAGCGCCTCCGGGGTGAGGACGACCTGCTCCAGCGCGGCCAGCGCGGCGTCGGCGTCGGCCAGCAGTTCCAGGGCCTGGCGGGCGGCCTGCCCGCCGCGGCCGTCGTCGGGCAGGGCCTCGATGCGGGCCACGCGCTCGGCGAGCGCGGGGTGGGAGTCGTAGGGGGAGGTGGGCTCGGTCGACAGTTCCTCGCGCAGCTCGTCCAGGTCGGCCGAGCGTGCGTCCAGGAGCCGGCGCAGGCCGCCGAAGACCTCGCCGGGGCGGGGCAGCAGGCCGGCGTTGACGCCGAGGGTGGCGTACGAGCCCATGTAGAAGTCGTGCGCCGAGTCGAGGGCGTTCAGCTCGCGCAGCGCGGACGCGGCCGAGTCGCGGCCGGCGACCCGGACCGAGGCGAGGTCGGCGGCGAGCTCCTGGCGGCGGGAGGTGGAGCGGGTGGCGCGCATGTAGAAGTTGCCGTACGCGATGTAGATCTTGGCCATGGCGCGGTACATCGCGCCCTCGCCCGCGGTGTCGACGCCCTTGGCCTTCTTGCCCTTGGCGATCCGCTTCTCGTCCTTGCGCTCCTGCTTCGCGCGCTCCTTGGCGACCTTCTTGTCGGCGCGGTCGTGGAAGTAGCCGATGGTGCGGATCAGCTGGGCCCGGCCGCGGGCGATCAGCGGCGTGAGACGGGTGTCGAAGTTCGCGTAGTGACCCATCTCGTGGGCGAGCACCGCGCGCATCTGCATCTCGTCCAGGCCCGTCATCAGCGGCAGGCCGAGGTAGAGGCGGCGGGTGCCGGGCCGCAGACCCAGCAGCTTCGCGTCCTCGGCGACGGCCGCGTTCACCTCGTCGATCAGCACGATCTCGTCGGGGGCGCGGGTGCCGACCTGCTGCGCGATGTCGCGTACGACCGCCCACAGCTCGGGCTCCTGCGCCTCGGTGACGGTGATGCCGGCCAGGGGCTCGCCCTTGGGGGTGCGCAGCATGAACATGCCGCGCACGATCGGGACGGTGAGGACGACGGAGGCGAGGAGCAGCTTGGCCACGATGGGGCCGTGCAGCGTGGTGACGACGGCGTAGTCGATGCCGCCGAGGGCGGCCAGCAGGAACACGCCGAGCAGGTAGAAGCCTGCGAGCAGGACGAGAGCGCGCAAGGCGCGCAGTGAAGCGCCCATATGGACAGATCCCCCCACGGGAACGAAAAGGAGCGGGTGGCACGGCAGAACGCCGCCACCGCCGCATCATGCGGCCTGCGATTACTTACAGCAACTTTATTGGCCGAAGCTTCGGCCCGTCCTGTGGGGTGGGGACGCTCCGGTGCACCACTCGTCCCCGCGGCGGTGGGTCGCGGACCTCGCCGGGCGGTGCCCGTGGATCCGGCGACCCGTCGGAGGGCTACGGCCTCAGCGTCGCCGGCGACCCGCCGTTCGCCTCGTACCCCGCCACCGCCATCGCCCGGTACACCGTGTACGCCGCCGCCGGGTTCGACGCCTCCGTCCACGGCAGCGCGCCCACGTACCCGTCGACGTGCCGCACCTGCTCCAGCGCCTCCGCCCAACGCTCCATGCAGACCAGGAACATCAACAGCAGGTGCCGTACGTGCGCCACCATCGGATCGTCCTGCCGCGCCGTGTGCACCGCGTACAGCGCGCCCTCCACCGCCCGCGTCACGACCGCGCCCCGGTAGAAGCTCGGGCTCAGCACGATGTCCGGCTGGTTCTCGCGCAGCGCGAACATCGGCAGGGCCGCCAGCAGCGAGCCCTGCGGAGCACGCGCCGCGGCCGCGTGCGCGAAGGCGTCGGCCTTCTCCTGCGAGCCGTGCCACTTCGCGCCCCAGTAGTGCAGCGCCGCCAGGTGGGCGCCCATGTGGTCCGGGGCCCGGTCGATGACCTTCGCCCACAGCTCGTCGAACTCCGCCTCCGGGTACGCCAGTCCGCGCGCGATCGCCAGCTCGGTGATGTACGGGACCGGGTCCCCCGGAGCCAGCAGCGCGGCCTTGCGGCACGCCTCCCGGGCCTCCTCCAGGATGATCCGGTGGTCCTCGGAGCCGACGCCGCCCGAGTGCCGCCACGCCTGCTGCACCAGCAGCTCGGCGTGCACCTGCGCGCCGCCCGGGTCCTTCTCCGCCTCCAGTCGCCACGCCTTCAGCCACTGCGCGCCCGTGCCGGGCTGCGCCATCAGTTCCAGGGCGGCGGCCCCGCCGAAGGCCTGCACGCGCTGCCAGCGCCGCTCGCCCTCCCGCGGGGTCCCGGCGAGCAGCTGCGAGGCCGCCTGCCACCGGCCGGTGAGCCGCACGTTGTCGAGGACGTCCATCAGGTCCTGGTCGGGCCCGGGGACGCGGATGTCGAGCTCTTCCTGCCGTTCGAATCCGTAGTTCGCCGGGTCGGCGGCGTCCGGGCTGTCCGGCGAGACCAGGCGGATACCGCCGCGCCGACGCCGGATGTACGGACCGAGAATGAACACGATCATGAGCATCGCGAACACGAACCACAGAATCTCCATGCCTCCAGCGAACCAGACCGAGGGGGGAGCAGGCCAATAGGGGGCCATGCCCCGGGCGGGCATAGCATCGGACCATGAGCGACGACAGCCACGAGCACCAGAGCTTCGAGACCCGCGCGATCCACGCGGGCAATACGGCGGACCCGCAGACCGGCGCGGTCGTCCCCCCGATCTACCAGGTTTCCACCTACAAGCAGGACGGCGTCGGAGGACTCCGCGGCGGCTACGAGTACAGCCGCAGCGCGAACCCGACCCGGACCGCGCTGGAGGAGAACCTCGCGGCCCTGGAGGGCGGCCGGCGCGGTCTCGCCTTCGCGTCCGGGCTCGCCGCCGAGGACTGCCTGCTGCGTACGCTGCTCGCCCCGGGTGACCACGTGGTCATCCCGAACGACGCGTACGGCGGCACCTTCCGCCTCTTCGCGAAGGTCGTCTCCCGCTGGGGCGTGGAGTGGTCGGTCGCCGACACCTCCGATCCCGAGTCGGTACGCGCGGCCCTCACCCCGAAGACGAAGGTCATCTGGGTCGAGACCCCCTCCAACCCGCTGCTCGGCATCACCGACATCGCCGTCGTCGCCGACATCGCGCGGTCGGCCGGCGCCAAGCTGGTCGTGGACAACACCTTCGCCTCGCCGTACCTCCAGCAGCCCCTGGCGCTGGGTGCGGACGTGGTCGTGCACTCGCTGACCAAGTACATGGGCGGGCACTCCGACGTGGTCGGCGGCGCGCTGGTCGCCGCGGACGCGGCGCTGGGCGAGGAACTGGCCTACCACCAGAACGCGATGGGCGCGGTGGCCGGTCCGTTCGACTCCTGGATCGTGCTGCGGGGCATCAAGACCCTGGCCGTGCGCATGGACCGGCACGCGGAGAACGCGGGCAAGGTCGTCGAGCTGCTCAAGCGCCACCCGAAGGTCACCAACGTCCTGTACCCGGGCCTGCCCGAGCACCCGGGGCACGAGGTCGCCGCCAAGCAGATGCGCAACTTCGGCGGCATGATCTCCTTCCAGGTCGCCGGTGGCGAGGAAGAGGCGGTCGCGGTCTGCGGCCGCACCAAGATCTTCACCCTGGCCGAGTCCCTGGGCGGCGTCGAGTCCCTGATCGAGCACCCGGGCCGGATGACGCACGCGTCGGTCGCCGGCTCGGCCCTGGAGGTCCCGGCGGACCTGATCCGCCTGTCGGTCGGCATCGAGAACGCCGACGACCTCCTCGCGGACCTGACCCAGGCCCTGGGCTAGCCCCCGGCCCCTCACCCGGCCCCGCCGACCCCACCCGGGCCGGCGGGGCCGCGCCGTTTCAGCCTCGCCGGCGCTTGAGCAGGGGGCACCTCCCAGCGGTAGCTGGGGGAGGGTTCCGGGCGGAGCCCGGTCCCGGCGGAGCCGGGTTTCCTGGGGCTCCGCCCCGGACCCCGCGCCTCAAACGCCGGCGAGGCAGGATGGCCCGGCGCAGCCGGAGTTGGGGGCTACCAGCCCTGTAGGGGTGGGGACACGCCGGTCGGCGGGGCGGTCCAGGGGTGGGTCAGGGAGGCCCACACCACGAAGGCCACCGCGGCAGCGAAGAGCACGGCCCAGCCGAACCGCCGCAGCGCCCGCCGCCGGCGCAGGAGGCGATCGCCCCGGGCCGCGGCGCCCGCCGCCAGCCCCGTCGGCACCGGCGGGTAAGGGCCCTGCAGGAGCCGCCTGACCTGGGCTTCCTTCCGGTCCGGGAGCCCACTCACGCCGGCTCCCGGTTCCGCAGCGCCGCCACGGCCCGATTGCACAGCACCCGTACCCGATCCACCGGCATCCCGAGCTGCGCCGCCGTGACCTCCTCCGCGACCCCTTCGTAGAGTCGCAGGACGAGGACGAGCCGCTCCGGCGGACTCAGCCGGGCGAGCAGCCCGGCGCCGCCGTGGTGGCGCCACCCGGTCCGGGCGAAGGCGGCGCACAGTTCCTGGCGGGTGAAGTCGTACGGGTCGTCCCCGCGCAGCCGCCGCCAGTTCGCGTACGTGCGGGCCAGCGCGCCCGCCAGCAGCCGCCGGGCCGACTCCGGTTCACCGGTCAGCAGGACCGCGACATGCAGGAGACGCCCGGCCGCACCCGCGACGAAGGCCTCGAACTCCGCGTAGGAGCCCGCCTGTTGATCAACCGCCCGCATAGTCCACATAGTGCGGGCAGCGGGGCCGCCCAGGTCAAGAGGACGGACGGACTCCGCTCAGGAGGCGGGACCGGCCTCGGCCACGGCCGCCATGAGCTCCGACAGCGACAGGTTGAAGCGCGTCAGCAGACCGGTGAAGGATTCCCGCTCGCCCTCGCTCCAGCCCTCCGTCACCCGGGCCATCAGCTCGCGCCGCGAGGAGCGGACCTCCTCCAGCCGGGCCAGCCCCCGCGGGGACAGCGCGAGCACCACGGCCCGCCCGTCCTCGGGGTGCGAGGTCCGCTTGACCAGACCGCTGTCGACCAGCGGTGCGACCTGCCGGGTCACCGTGGAGGAGTCGATCCCCATGCCGCCGGCGAGCGCCTTCACGCCCATCGGGCCTTCCAGGTCGAGCCGGTTCAGCAGCAGGTAGGCGGCGCGGTCCATCGAGTTGCGGGCCTGGCCCACACCGCCCAGACGGGTCTGCTCGGCACGGCGGGCGAAGACCGCCACCTGGTGCTGGAGCGCGTCGAGGAGACCGGCTCCGGCGGGCGCGTCGAGCGCCGCGGGCAGATCGGAATTGGCCGGGATGGAAGGCATGGCCGTGGGCTCTCTTCGCGTGGGTCCGACAAGGTTGGGGGACAGAGTACGCGGCCGTGCGGCGGCTCGTACGCCTCGTACGAGAACTGATACGGCCGGTTCGGGCCCCCGCCCCGTAGGTGTCCCGGATGGCGAGATATCGCCCCTCCCGCACGCCCTGCGAGACTGGCGACATGAACTACCGCGTGCCCCAGCCCGTCCCCCAGGTCATCCTCGACGACATCCGGGGGGCTCAGAAGATGCTCTCCGGCGTCTCCCGGGTCACCGCCATGGAGGGCAGCCGGCACCTCTCCGCACTCACCGGCTCCCCGGTCCACCTCAAGTGCGAGAACCTCCAGCGCACCGGCTCCTTCAAGCTCCGCGGCGCCTACGTACGCATCGCCGGCCTGCGCCCCGAGCAGCGGGCCGCCGGCGTCGTCGCCGCGAGCGCGGGCAACCACGCGCAGGGCGTGGCACTGGCCTCCTCCCTCCTCGGGGTCCACTCGACGGTGTTCATGCCGGTCGGGGCGCCACTGCCGAAGGTGGCCGCGACCCAGGAGTACGGCGCCGACGTGCGCCTGCACGGGCAGGTCGTCGACGAGACCTTCCTGGCCGCCCAGGAGTACGCGGACCGCACCGGCGCGGTGTTCATCCACCCCTTCGACCACCGCGACATCATCGCGGGCCAGGGCACCGTCGGCCTGGAGATCCTGGAGCAGTGCCCGGAGGTGCGGACCATCCTCGTCGGGATCGGCGGCGGCGGTCTCGCGGCCGGTGTCGCGGTCGCCGTGAAGGCGCTGCGGCCGGACGTACGGGTCATCGGGGTGCAGGCGGCGGGCGCGGCCGCGTACCCGCCCTCGCTCAAGGCCGGGCACCCGATCTCGATCGACGAACCGATGACGATGGCCGACGGGATCAAGGTCGGCCGCCCCGGCGACGTCCCCTTCAAAATCATCGGCGAGCTCGTCGACGACGTGCGCACGGTTTCCGAGGACGCCCTCTCCAGTGCCCTGCTGCTGTGCCTGGAGCGGGCCAAGCTGGTGGTCGAACCGGCCGGGTGCAGCACGGTCGCGGCCCTGCTCAGCGAGCCCGAACTGTACGGCGGCGGCCCGGTGGTGGCCGTCCTGTCCGGCGGGAACGTCGATCCGCTGCTGCTCCAGCGGATCCTGCGCCACGGTATGGCGGCGGCGGGTCGATACCTGTCCCTGCGGCTGCGCGTGGCCGACCGGCCGGGCGCCCTGGCCGGGCTCCTGGCGGTGTTGTCAGTGGTGGATGCGAACGTGTTGGACGTGAGCCACGTGCGGACGGACCCGCGGTTGGGGCTCACGGAGGTGGAGGTGGAGCTGCACCTGGAGACGAAGGGCCCGGAGCACTGCGCGGAAGTCGCGCGTTCCCTGCACGGCGCGGGATACAAGGTGATGAGCTAGAGACCGTCCTGCCTGTCGCTCGGGCCGGACGCATCCCCCGTTCGGCCGAGCAGGACCTGCCCGGCGCCCATAGGATTTGCGTAGAAATGCCCTGAATATCTTGATTCTACTGGCCCGATCACTGGGAGAATCCATATGCCAGGCGCTATCTACGCCGAAGGTCTGGTCAAGACCTTCGGCGATGTACGGGCTCTCGACGGCGTGGACCTCGATGTCCCCGAAGGCACCGTCCTGGGTCTGCTCGGCCCGAACGGCGCGGGCAAGACCACGACCGTACGCGTCCTGACCACCCTCCTGCGGCCCGACAGCGGCAAGGCGGTCGTCGCCGGCATGGACGTGCTCAAGCACCCCAACGAAGTCCGCCGCGCCATCGGCCTCTCCGGCCAGTTCGCGGCCGTCGACGAGTACCTGACCGGCCGCGAGAACCTCCAGATGGTCGGCCAGCTCTACCAGATGAAGGCCAAGGCGGCCAAAGCCCGGGCCACCGAACTCCTCGAACGCTTCAACCTCTCCGACGCCGCCGACCGCACGGCGAAGACCTACTCCGGCGGTATGCGCAGGCGCCTGGACCTCGCGGCCGCCCTCGTCGTCAGCCCGCCCGTGATGTTCATGGACGAGCCGACCACCGGACTCGACCCCCGCAACCGCCAGCAGCTGTGGGGCATCATTCAGGAACTGGTCGCCGGCGGTACGACCTTGCTCCTCACCACCCAGTACTTGGAGGAGGCCGACCACCTCGCGCACGACATCTGCGTGGTCGACCACGGCAAGGTCATCGCCCGCGGCACCTCCGACCAGCTCAAGGCCCGCACCGGCGGCGAGCGCGTGGAGGTCGTCGTCCACGAGCGGCAGCACATGGCCACCGCGCGCGAGGTGCTCGCCGGCTTCGGCAAGGGCGAGACCGCGGTCGAGGAGCACACCCGCAAGCTGACCGTACCCGTGTCGGGCGGCGCCAAGCTGCTCGCCGAGGTCATCCGCGAACTCGACGGCCGGGGCATCGAGATCGACGACATCGGCCTGCGCCGCCCCACCCTCGACGACGTGTTCATCTCCCTGACCGGGCACGCGCCCGAACGGGCCGTGGAGGACAACGGCGACGCACCGGACGGTACCGGGGCCAAGGGCCGCAAGGTGGCCCGGAAGGAGGTGGCGAAGTGACCCTCACGTCCCCGAACCCGGGCACCTCCCCGAACGGCGAACTCGCGGCGCCCCGTCCGCGCGGCGGCGTCGTCCAGTCCGTCAACGACTCCCTCGTCATCGCCAAGCGGAACGTCATCCGCCTCAGCCGGATCCCCGAGATGGTGATCTTCGGGCTGATCCAGCCGGTCATGTTCGTGGTGCTGTTCAGCTTCGTCTTCGGCGGCTCGATGATGATCGGCGGCTCGACCAGCGCCAGTGACTACCGGAACTTCCTGATGGCCGGCATCTTCGCCCAGACCGTCACCTTCGCCACGGCGGGCGCCGGCGCCGGCATCGCGGACGACATGCACAAGGGCCTGATCGACCGCTTCCGATCGCTGCCCATGGCCCGCGGCGCCGTCCTGACCGGCCGTACCCTGGCCGACCTGATGCAGACCGCGCTGACCTTGGTGGTGCTGGCGATCGTCGCCCTCCTCGTCGGCTGGCGCACGCACACGAGCGTCGGCGAGGTGCTGGCCGGCTTCGGCCTGCTGCTCCTGCTCGGGTATGCGTTCTCCTGGATCGGCGCCCTGATCGGGCTGTCCGTGCGGACTCCGGAGGCGGCCACCTCGGGCGGGCTGATCTGGCTGTTCCCCGTCACGTTCATCTCCAACGCGTTCGTCCCCACGGAGAACATGGCGAGCTGGCTCCAGCCCATCGCCGAATGGAACCCGTTCAGCGCCACCGTCCAGGCCTGCCGCGAGCTCTTCGGGAACCCGGGCGTGTCCCGGTCCGACGCGTGGCCGATGGTCCACCCCGTCTGGGCCTCGCTGATCTGGTCGGCCCTGATCATCCTGCTCTTCCGCACCCTCTCGGTCCGCAAGTACCGCGGAGCGGACGGCTGAGCCCCGCGGCCCCGTACCAGCAGCAACGCGCGATGCCCGGCCGGGAGAGTCCGGCCGGGCATCGCGCGTCGTCGGTCAGGAAGAAAACGGTGACCGAGGGTGATCAGCCGGTGAAGGGCTTGACGTCAAGGATCTTGACCGAGGCCTTCTTGCCGTTCGGCAGCTCGTACTCGGCGTCCTCGCCGATCGCCTTGCCCAGCACGCCGCTGCCCAGCGGGGACTGGGGGGAGTACGTCTCGAAGTCCGAGGACGCGTACTCACGCGAGGCCAGCAGGAACTCCATGGTGTCGTCCTCGTCGCCGTCGAAGGCGATCTTGACGAGCGTGCCGGGGGCCACCACGCCGTCGGACGCGGGCGCGGTGCCGACCTTGGCGTTCTCCAGGAGCTGCGTGAGCTGGCGGACCCGAAGCTCCTGCTTGCCCTGCTCCTCCTTCGCCGCGTGGTAGCCACCGTTCTCACGCAGGTCGCCCTCCTCGCGGGCAGCTGCGATCTTCGTGGCGATCTCCGTGCGGGCGGGACCAGAGAGGTAGTCCAGCTCCGCCTTCAGCTGGTCGTACGCCGCCTGGGTCAGCCAGGTGACGCTTTCGCTCGTCTGGGTCACGGGTGCTCCTCGTCGGTACAGGGGACTACTGCCGCCAGCGGCGGACGAAACCACGAGCCTAACAATTCGGGAAGAAAAGAGGGAGGACCCCACAGGCTCATTGCCTCGCGGGGCGCGACTTCAATCCTTTTCGGACCTCAGCGGGCGGAAGGCGCCGGCCGGCAGCCGACCAGCTCGATCATCGCGGCCCTGCTGGTGGTCTTCAGGGTGACGAGCTCGTCCACCCGCGACCGTGCTTGCGCGAAGGTGAAGTCGGCTCGACCCACCTCGGCGTGCTCCTTGTCCTGGGAGCTCAGGGAGCAGACACCGGTGACCGAGGACTCCTTGCGGACCTCCAGGTGCACCTTCACCTCGGTGTCCGAAATCACCTGAAACTTGATCACTTCGGCGCTCACGCTCTGTCCCGCGACGTAGTCCCAGCCGATCCAGCCGACCACGCCCAGCAGCGCCGCACCCAGCACCGATCCGACGATCTTGAGCTTCCGGTCCGCACGCTCGTCCGCCGACCGGCCGTACCGGCCCTCGGGCAGTCCCTCGCGCACCGCGCTCATGATCGTTCCTCTCGCCGGGGACGGCTCGGTCACCCCTGGAATTTTCCGCCCCCCAGTTCGGTCACTATAGGAGCTGAGTGTCGCGCCGAATCGCAGAGGATCCTGTTTTGACCGAGCAGCTTCGACTGATGGCCGTCCACGCCCACCCCGACGACGAGTCGAGCAAGGGCGCGGCCACCATGGCCAAGTACGTGTCCGAGGGGGTTCCCGTGCTGGTCGTCACCTGCACCGGTGGCGAGCGCGGCTCGGTCCTGAACCCCAAGCTCCAGGGCGACAAGTACATCGAGGAGAACATCCACGAGGTCCGCGCCAAGGAGATGGACGAGGCCCGCGACATCCTCGGCGTCCAGCAGGAATGGCTCGGCTACGTCGACTCCGGCCTCCCCGAGGGCGACCCGCTGCCCCCGCTGCCCGAGGGCTGCTTCGCGCTCGCGGACGTCCACGAGGCCGCCGGCGAGCTGGTGAAGAAGATCCGCGCCTTCAAGCCGCAGGTCGTCACCACCTACGACGAGAACGGGGGCTACCCGCACCCCGACCACATCATGACCCACACGATCTCCATGCTGGCCTTCGACAGCGCGGCCGACACCGAGAAGTACCCGGAGAGCGAGTACGGCCCGGCCCACCAGCCGCAGAAGCTCTACTACAACCAGGGCTTCAACAAGCCGCGCACCATCGCCCTCCACGAGGCGCTCCTCGCGCGCGGCCTGGAGTCCCCCTACGGGGAGTGGCTGGAGCGGTGGAAGGAGTTCGAGCGCAAGGAGCGGAACCTGACCACCCACGTGCCCTGCGCCGACTTCTTCGAGATCCGTGACAAGGCGCTCATCGCGCACGCCACGCAGATCGACCCGGACGGCGGCTGGTTCCGCGTCCCGATGGACATCCAGAAGGAGGTCTGGCCCACGGAGGAGTACGAGCTGGCGAAGTCGCTCGTCGACACTTCCCTCCCCGAGTCCGACCTCTTCGCGGGCATCCGGGAGAATGCGTAGCTATGAGCGCTACGCAGGCAGCACTGACCCAGCTCCTTCCGCTGGCGGGTGACACCTTCGACAAGAACAAGGTGACGCCCGGCCTCCTCGGCTTCGTCGTCTTCGCGGCCCTCGCCGTCGGCGTGTGGGCCCTGATGAAGTCCATGAACCGGCACATGGGCCGGGTGAACTTCGAGGAGGCCCCGGACCCGGCGGCCCCGGCCGCCCCCGGCACGGACGGCACCCGGGCCCCGTAAGGCGGAGCAGGGCCCAGGGCCCGGAGCGGGGCTCGGTACGGCCCGCAGGACCTCGCGTGCACGCCGGCGCCCCGGCCGGGAGAACCGGCGGGGCGGCGGCTCCGGCGCGCACGCCGCCGGGTCCCACCGAGGCCCACCGAGGCCTCCCGGGACGTGGTCGCGTCAGGCTCGCGGGACCCCCATGACCTCCCGCGAGTGCAGGTTGGGCACCAGGCCGAGCCGCCACGCCTGCCAGCCCTCCGCCGGATCCACGCCCCGGCCCAGGATCACCCCGTACGTCTCCAGGCAGTCCTCCAGCCGGCCGTCCCGCGCCGGATGCGGCGCCTGCGCGAGGCGCCCCAGCTCCGCCCGCGCCTCCTCCGGCGCCGCCGGCACCGCGTACGGCAGCATCGTGCACCGCAGGAACCGCGCCCAGTCCTCCCCGCGCCGGTCCCCGTACGAGATGAACAGCCGCACCGCCTCCTCGCACAGCCCCAGCGCCTGCGACAGCCGGCCGTTGCCCGCGTCGATCACCGCCAGCTCCAGACACGTCCACGCCTCGCCGTGCGCCAGCCCGATCCGCCGGAAATCCGCCCGCGCGTCGACCAGCAGCTGACGGGCGAAGCCGGAGTTGCGCAGGTTCCCCGTCTGGGCCGCGCGCTGGTCCCGCGTCACCCGCCCCGAATGGTGGCGGGCGTACGCCAGCCCGTACACGTCCCGCATCCGCGAGAACATCGTCCGCGCCCGCTCCAGCTCCCGTACCGCCTCGTCGCGCTCGCCGCCCACCTCCAGCGCCTGCCCGAGGTAGTACTGCGTCCACGCCTCCCCGCGCGCGTCCTCCGCCTCCCGGTGCCGGGCCAACGCCTCCCGCAGCCCGTCCACCGCCGGCCCCGGATCCCCGTCCACCACCCGGGCCCGGCCCAGCTGCGTCAGCGCCCAGGCCTCACCGCGGTCGTCGCGGGTACGCCCGTACAGGTCCAGAGCCCGCCGCAGCTCCACCTCCGCCCGCTCCACGTCCCCGAACCGCAGGTGCACCTGCCCCAGCTGGAAATGCGCCCACGCCTCCCCGTGCACGCTCTCGCTCTCCCGGTGCAACGCCAGCGAGGTCTCCAGCAGCCGCGCCGCCTCCGCCAGCCGCGCCCGGTCCCGCTCCACCGCCGCCAGCGCGTGCAGCCCCCAGGCCCGGTCACCGGCCAGCTCCGGCGGCTCCTGCAGCTCCAGCGCCTCCCGGATCCGCACCGCCGCCTCCGGGAGATTGCCCTGGTGGTGCAAGGTGATCCCGAGCGAGATCAGGGCCATCGCCGCCGCGGCCTCCTGATCGGCCTCCATGTACTGGTCCACCACCGAGGCCAGCGTGGTGCGGGCCTTGTCCAGCTCGCCCAGCTGACGCGCGGCGATACCCGTACGCCACTGCACCGACCGCACCAGCCGTCCCTGCTGCCCCTTCAGCCCGTTCTGGCCCGCCGCGACCACCTGCGTCAGCTCATCGATCTCGCCCAGCCGGTACAGGTCCCCGCGCAACAGACAGAAATCGCACAGCGCGCCCAGCAGATCCAGCACCGCCTGCTGGTCCACGCCCTCCGAATGCCGCAGCGCCGCCGTGATGAAGCTCGACTCGTCGTCCAGCCAGCGCAGCGCCGCGTCCAGCGAGGCGAACCCGTGGACCCCGAACTGATTGGCCCGCGTCGACATCTTCCCGTCGACCATCCGGATCACCGCGTCCGCGAGCCCCGCGTAGGCGCGGATCAGTCGCTCGTGGGCCGCCGCGGCCTGCGCCCGGTCCTCGTCCGCCGCCGCCCGCGTCGCCGCGTACGAGCGCACCGCGTCGTGCATCCGGAACCGCTGGCCGCGCACCCGCTCGATCAGCCCGGCCTCCCACAGCTCCTCCAGCGTGCGCAGCGCCGCCGCCTCCGGTACGTCCGCCAGCGCGGCCGCCGCCGCACCACCCAGCGACGCCCGCCCGGCCAGCGGCAGCCGCCGCAGCAACCGCCGGGCGGGCTCGGCCAGCCGCGCGTCCGCCGCCCGCAGCGCCGCCTCCACCGGGTGCGCGGCCGTGCCGTCCGACAGGTCCCGGCCCTCGCGCGCCGGCGGAGCCAGCAGCCGCAGAGCGAGCGGGAGCCCGCCGCTCAGCTCCACCACCGCGGCCACGTCCTCCTCCGCCAGGTCCGCCGCACCCGCCGTGCCCCCCGCCCACGCCGTCCGGAGCAGTTCCGCCGCCTCCTCCCGCGCCAACCGCTCCACCGGCAGCTGGTACACCCACGCCGCCAGATCCGCGGGCAGCTCCAACGGCTCCCGCGCCGTCACCAGCACCAGGCTCTCGGAACGCTCCGGAACCAGCATCCGCACCTGCGCCGCGTCCACCGCGTCGTCCAGCAGCACCGTCACCGGCAGCCCCTGCAGATGTTGGTGGTACAACTCGCCCAGGCGCCGCACCTGCTGCTCCGCCGACGCGCCCTCACGGAACAACAACTGCTCGCGCGGGGCACCGAGCCGGTTCATCAGGTGCAGCAGCGCCTCCCGCGTGGCCAGCGGCGCCTCTCCGGACGCCTCCCCGGCCGAACCGCCCCGCAGGTCCACCACGCACGCACCCCGGAACTGGTCCCGCAGCGCGTGCGCCGCCCGCAGCGCCAGCGCCGTACGTCCCACCCCCGGCTCACCGTGCAGCACCACCACCACCGGCCGGGTCTCCGTACTGGCCCGCGCCGCCTGCACCCACTGCGCGATCCGGGTCAGCTCCGAGCGCCGCCCCGCGAACACCTCCGCCGGAGCCGGCAGCTGCCCGAAGGAATGCTCCAGCGCACTGCGCCGCCGCGCCTCCGCACTGCGATCCGTCCCCCGCAACCGCGGCGCGGGCCGCGCCGCCGCCGGCCGGGCCACGGGCCGGGCCGCCCGGGCCGCCGCGGCCACCGCGCGCTGCTGCTCCAGGAACGGCCGTATCCCGCGCACCTCCAGCGCCGACAGCCACTGCAGCCTCAACTGCTCTGGCCCGCCGGGCCGGCCCCGCTCCCCGGCCCGCCGGTTCGCGGCCGGCAGGTGCAGCGCCGTCACCTTCACCACCGTCGCCACCGCCCCGGAGATCCCCACCACGGCCCCCGCGGTCAGCGCCGTACCGGCCGCGACACCCAGCGACAGGTCCGCGCCCACGGCCGCGGCCGCCGCCACCGCCGTCACCAGCAACGCCGTGGAAGGGTTGCCCCGCCGGAAGGCCTCACCGAGCGACTGGTCCCCGGCCGCCGCCTCGTCCAGAGCCCGTACGTAGGCCTCGTACTCCGGCGCCGCACTCGCGGCGAGCGCGTCCAGGGCCTCCCGGCCCCGGGCCAGCAACGTCGCCCGGTCGATGCCCGCACCCGTTCCCCGTTGCGCCGCCTCGTCCACGGCCCGCTCCAACAGCCGCTCGGCCTCACCGCGATGGCTGTCCCGCATCGGCATCCCCCTCAGAGAGCTCCGGCAACGAGCCCCAAGTGTCCTGCGGGACTCCCCCGAGCGCGAGGGAATCTGAGCTAGTTCAGAGGGAAGTGCGCACTCTCTCCTACAGTCGGGTCGAATTCAGTCAACTGGCATATCCGGAGGGCAACATGACGCCACGTCGCTTACGCACCGCGCTGGTCTCGACCCTGTGCGCGACGGCCCTGCTGTCGGCCCTGCCCGGATGCGAACCCCCGCCGCCCGCACGGGGATTCGTGCCGCGCCACGAGAAACCGGACGAGGCCGACCGCGAGACCGCCGACCTGCTCGAAGGCCGCCAACTCGTCGAGCTCGTCACCGCCGACCTCAACGCCTACCTCGACGTCC
Source organism: Streptomyces sp. BF23-19 (assembly GCF_041106355.1). Classification (NCBI taxonomy): domain Bacteria; kingdom Bacillati; phylum Actinomycetota; class Actinomycetes; order Kitasatosporales; family Streptomycetaceae; genus Streptomyces; species Streptomyces sp. BF23-19. Next base: position 61,164 of record NZ_JBGBPT010000016.1, read on the forward strand.
CGCGCCGCATCGCGGTCGTCGCCCGCTCCTGCGGGGGCGAGGGCAGCGGCTACGATCCCGAGACCCGCCGGATCGAGCTCTGCTACGACGACCTGACGGAGGATCGGCAACGGTTCGAGGAAGCCGACCGCCACCCGGCCGACGGACCCCTCTCCGACATCGTCCGGGAGACCCTCCACCACGAGGCGGGCCACGCCCTCATCGACGCCCTCGACCTCCCCGTCCGCGACCAGGGCCGTGCCGAGGAGGACGCCGCCGACCGCTTCGCCCAGCTGATGCTCCTGCGCGCCCCGGAGGGCGACCACGCCCTGCTGACCGCCGCCCGCGCCTACGACCTCGCGGCTGCCGCCGACCCCACCCCGGACCCCGACGACGAACACGCCCCGGACCCGGCCCGCGCGGAATCCCACCGCTGCGCGGCCTACGGCGCGGCCCCCGCCCGCCACCCGGACCTCGCGACACCTGCCCGCGCGCACTGCGCCCGCACCTGGGCCGCCACCCGCGACACCTGGACCGCGGACCTGACCCCGCTCCTGCGGAAAGGGGCGACGGCCCGGTGACGAGGCGCACGCCGGACGGTGCGGCAGGACGGGCCCATGCCCAACCGCCCGTTCAGCCGTCGACGCTGCCCGGTGGCACGACCCACTCGGTGGGTTGGCCGGTGAGGGAGGCGATCATGTCGAAGTCGCCGTCGTAGTGGAGGACGGTCATCCGGTTCAGTTCCGCTGTGGCGGCGATGAGAAGGTCGGGGAGCGACAGTGCCCGGTGGAACCCCGCGTTGAGGGCGTGGCGCTGCACTTCCAGTGCGCGGGTGAAGGTGTCGTCGTCACCGGAAAGGTAGTCGAAGGCATGAAGCCAGGTGCTGATTCGCGTGGCCTCGGCGGTATCCCGGGCCGAGTGGACCATCTCGTACTCGGTGGGTTGGCAGACTGCAAGCAGATAGCGCTCGTGGAGAGGCTTCAATACCTCTCTCACGCCGGGCTTCGTCCAGCGTGCCAGAGCTGATTTGTCGATCAGGAAGCGCTCCTGCATCAGGCGGCCCGGCCGCCATCGCGCTTCAGGGTCCCGTCGGCGTTGCGAGGACCGGTGCTCTCGATGATCTCGCTGAAGTCGAAGTCGCCGGCGTCCATGGCGTCGAAACCCTCTTGCCTGAGGTGCCGTTTGACGGCGTCTTCCATGGCGAGCCGTACGGCCTGAGCTTTTGTCTTGGTGCCGAAGATGCGCATCGCCTCGGCGACCATGGCCTCGTCAAGGTCGATCACTGTCCTCGCCATGCCGGCCTCCTCGGATGATCAGATGCGTCAAACGATATCACCTTGCCCTTCATGGCGATATCGTTTGGCGTACGGTGCCCCACTTGGCGATCAGGCCGCCACTGCCCCGCGGACCGGGCCCGCACCCGCGACGCCTGGACCCGCGACCTGGCCGGCGTCCTTCGGCGCCGATCCGTTCCCGTGCGGCAGGATGGGCCCATGCCGAACCGCCTCGCGAACGAGACCTCTCCCTACCTCCTCCAGCACGCCGACAATCCCGTCGACTGGTGGCCGTGGTCGCCCGAGGCCTTCGCGGAGGCGCGTGAACGCGGGGTGCCCGTGCACCTCAGCGTCGGCTATTCGAGCTGCCACTGGTGTCACGTGCTCGCCGGCGAGAGCTTCGAGGACGAACTGACCGCCGCCTACATGAACGAACACTTCGTCAACATCAAGGTGGACCGCGAGGAACGCCCCGACGTCGACGCCGTCTACATGGAAGCCGTGCAGGCGGCCACCGGGCAGGGCGGGTGGCCCATGACCGTCTTCATGACCGCCGACGCCGAACCCTTCTACTTCGGGACCTACTTCCCGCCCGAGCCCCGGCAGGGCATGCCCTCCTTCATGCAGGTCCTCGAAGGGGTGCGGACCGCCTGGGTGGGGCGCCCCGAGGAGGTCGCCGAGGTCGCGCAGCGGATCGTACGGGACCTGGCCGGACGGGAGTTGGACTACGGGAAGGCCGGGACCCCCGGACCCGAGGAGCTCGCCGAGGCCTTGCTCGGGCTGACGCGGGAGTACGACGCCGTGCGCGGCGGATTCGGCGGGGCGCCGAAGTTCCCGCCGTCCATGGTGCTGGAGTTCCTGCTGCGCCACCACGCGCGCACCGGGTCCGAGGGCGCCCTCCAGATGGCCGCGGACACGTGCGAGGCGATGGCGCGTGGCGGGATCTACGACCAGCTCGGAGGCGGGTTCGCGCGGTACTCCGTGGACCGCGAGTGGGTGGTCCCGCACTTCGAGAAGATGCTCTACGACAACGCGCTGCTGTGCCGGGTCTACGCCCACCTGTGGCGCGCCACCGGATCCGATCTCGCGCGCCGGGTCGCGCTGGAGACCGCCGATTTCATGGTCCGGGAGCTGCGCACCGACCAGGGCGGGTTCGCCTCCGCGCTCGACGCCGACAGCGAGGATCCGCTGACCGGGGAGCACGTCGAGGGGGCCTACTACGCCTGGACGCCGGCCCAGCTGCGCGAGGTACTGGGGGAGGACGACGGGGATCTGGCCGCCGGGTACTTCGGGGTGACCGAGGAGGGGACCTTCGAGCACGGCGCGTCCGTACTGCAGCTGCCCCAGGACGGGCCCGCGGTGGAGGCGGGCCGGCTCGCCGGGATCAAGGAGCGGCTGCTGGCCGCGCGGGGGCGGCGACCCGCGCCCGGGCGGGACGACAAGATCGTCGCCGCGTGGAACGGGCTGGCGATCGCCGCGCTCGCCGAGTGCGGGGCGTACTTCGAGCGGCCCGACCTGGTGGAACGGGCGACCGAGGCGGCCGATCTGCTGGTGCGCGTGCACATGGACGGCCGGGCGCGGCTGTCGCGCACCAGCAAGGACGGCCAGGTCGGCACCAACGACGGGGTGTTGGAGGACTACGGCGACGTCGCGGAGGGCTTCCTCGCGCTGGCGTCCGTGACCGGCGAGGGGGTCTGGCTGGAGTTCGCCGGGTTCCTCGTCGACCTGGTCCTGGACCGGTTCACCGCCGAGGACGGGTCGCTGTACGACACGGCGCACGACGCCGAGAAGCTCATCCGCCGGCCGCAGGACCCGACGGACACGGCCGCCCCGTCGGGGTGGACGGCCGCCGCGGGCGCGCTGCTCTCGTACGCGGCGCACACCGGCTCGGAGGCGCACCGTACGGCGGCGGAGCGGGCGCTCGGGGTGGTGCACGCGCTCGGGCCGCGGGTGCCGCGCTACATCGGGCACGGGCTGTCGGTGGCCGAGGCGCTCCTCGACGGGCCGCGTGAGGTGGCGGTCGTGGGTCACCCGGAGGATCCGGCGCTGGCGCTGCTGCACCGGACCGCGTTGCTGGGGACGGCTCCCGGGGCGGTGGTGGCGGTCGGTCTTCCGCGTACGGCGGACGGCGCCGGCGGTGAGTTCCCCCTTCTTGCCGAGCGCACACTCGTCCACGACCTTCCTACGGCGTATGTGTGTCGACATTTCGTCTGCGCGCGGCCTACGACGGAACCGGTCGAACTGGCCGAGCAGTTGGGTGCGATTCGCCCCTGAAATGACCGGAGTACCGTCAATTCCGGTTGCGTGTGCATGAGTTGAGAAACGCGCTTTTTATCTGCGATGCAGCTGAGTGTCACGTTCACTGCCTAATCTCTTGGCTTCGGGAGTCACCGAGACGGCGCACCGGGGGGTGCGCGCAAGGGGGAAGCGGGGCCCGCCGTGAGCCCCCGGGGGGTTTGCTGATCGCCGCCGGGGGGCGGCGGGTCTGTGGGGGGCCTGTTGTACACATCTGTGTTCATCGCTGTCATTTCCCTGGCGCTCTTCTGGATGGCCGCATTCACGCTCTGGTGGCAGATGCACGCGTGGCGGACCCCCGAGGTGCTCGCCTCCACGCGTTTCGACCGCCCCGACGGGGAGGGCCGCCTCGCCTTCTCACTGCTGCTGCCCGCCCGCCACGAGCAGGCGGTCCTGGAGCACACCATCGACCGGCTGCTGGAGTCGAGCCACACCGACTACGAGATCATCGTGATCGTCGGACACGACGACCCCGAGACGGCCGCCGTCGCCGAACGGGCCGCCGCCCGCGCAGCGGCCCGCGTACGGGTCGTGGTCGACCACCACGAGACGAAGAACAAGCCGAAGGCCCTCAACACCGCCCTCCCGTCCTGCCGCGGTGACATCGTCGGAGTCTTCGACGCCGAGGACCAGGTCCACCCCGAGCTGCTCGCCCACGTCGACCACGCCTTCCGCTCCACCGGCGCCGACGTGGTCCAGGGCGGGGTCCAGCTCATCAACTTCCACTCCAGCTGGTACAGCCTGCGCAACTGCCTGGAGTACTTCTTCTGGTTCCGCTCCCGGCTGCACCTGCACGCCGAGAAGGGCTTCATCCCGCTCGGCGGCAACACCGTCTTCGTGCGCACCGAAGTGCTGCGCGAGGCCGGTGGCTGGGACCAGAACTGCCTCGCCGAGGACTGCGACCTCGGGGTGCGGCTGTCGTCGGTCGGCAAGAAGGTGGTCGTCGCCTACGACTCCGACATGGTCACCCGCGAGGAGACGCCCGGCTCGCTGGTGAGCCTGCTCAAGCAGCGCACCCGCTGGAACCAGGGGTTCCTTCAGGTGTACCGGAAGAAGGACTGGCAGCAGTTGCCCGGGCGCGGCCGGCGCTGGCTGGCCCGCTACACACTGATGACGCCCTTCATGCAGGCGGCGTCGGGAGTGATCATTCCGCTCAACTTCGCCGTCGCGGTCCTCCTCGACGTACCGGTCGGCATCGCGATCATCACCTTTCTCCCCATGATCACGGCGATGGTGACGTTCGTGTTCGAGATCGTCGGCCTGCACGACTTCGGCCGCCAGTACGGTCTGCGCGTCCGTTTCGTGCACTACGTCAAGCTCGTCGTCGGCGGCCCTTTCTACCAGGTGATGCTCGCGGGGGCCGCGATCCGTGCGGTCTGGCGCGAGCAGCGAGGCCGCAACGAGTGGGAGCTGACCAGCCACACCGGCGCCCACCTGACGGCGACCGCGACCGCCGCCGTGACCCCGACCGCGACCGCCGCCGTGACCCCGACCGCGACCGCCACCGAGCCCTCGCACGCGCCCGTCCCCGCCACCGCCGCACCCGGTGTCGTCTCCGCCTCCACCGCGACCCGAGAGGACAGCCGCCAGTGACCGCCACCCTGCCCACGGCCACTGATCCCCAACCCGAGACCCTCACCGTCCCGGCTCGGCGGACACCCGTCGGCGGCGGCCTCGGGGTGCGCCCGGCCGCGCCCGCCCGGCCGCTCGTGCGCTTCCGCTCCTCCCGCCCCGACCTGCTGCTGTGCGGCGCCCTGCTGCTGGTGATCGTGCTGGTCCAGGGCTGGAACATCACGAACTTCCCGACCCTGAGCGACGACGAGGGCACCTACCTCGCGCAGGCCTGGGCCGTCCAGCAGGGCGACGGCCTCGCCCACTACACGTACTGGTACGACCATCCGCCGCTCGGCTGGATCCAGGTCGCGGGCCTGACGTACCTGCCCTCGCTCCTCGTGCCCGACTGGATGACCGTCGCGCCGATGCGGTTCTCGATGCTCGCCGTCTCCGCCGCCTCCTCCGTTCTGCTGTACGTCCTGGCGCGCAGGCTGTGGCTGCCGCGCTGGGCGGCCGGGCTCGCGATGGCCCTCTTCGGGCTGTCGCCGCTCTCCGTGGTCCTCCAGCGGGAGATCTTCCTCGACAACCTCGCCGTGATGTGGATGCTGCTGGCCTTCTGCCTCGCCGCGTCCCCGAGCCGCCACCTGTGGCACCACTTCGGGTCCGGGCTGGCGGCGGCCACCGCCGTCCTGACCAAGGAGACGATGCTGGTGGTGCTCCCGGCGCTGCTGGTGACGATGTGGCGCCACACGCACCGCGACACCCGTAAGTTCGCGGTCACCGGAGCGATCACCGCCTGTGTGCTGATCGGGCTGTCGTACCCGCTGTACGCCCTGCTCAACGGCGAGCTGCTGCCCGGCTCCGGGCACGTCTCGCTCATCGACGGCATCACCTACCAGATGGGCCGCCCGGGTTCCGGCTTCATCCTCGACGCCGGGACCGGCTCGAACGGCGTGCTGCGGTCCTGGCTGTACTACGACACCGTCCTGCCGCTCGGCGGCCTGGCCGGCGCCGTGCTGCTGCCGGCCACCTACCGCTGGTCCGTCACCGCCCGGGCGCTGGCCGGCCCGGCGCTCGCCGCCGTGATCCTTGCCGTCGTCGCGATGCGGCCCTCCGGCTACCTCCCGGCGATGTACGTGATCCAGGCGCTGCCCTTCCTCGCGCTCGTCCTCGCCGGGGGCGCGGCGAGCGTCACGCACGCCGTGCTGCGCCGCCGCCGCGGTCCGGGTGAGCGCCGGTCGCGGGTGTGGGCGCGCCGGGCGGTGCTCGGCGTACTCGCCGTGTCCGCCGCCGTGTACGTGCTGCCGCGCTGGTACGACGGCAACCGCACGGCGCTCACCGTCGACGCGAACGCCCCGTACCGGCAGGCCGCGGCCTGGCTCGGCAGTGAGGTCGAAGATCCGGCGGGGACCCGGGTGCTGCTCGACGACGCGTTGTGGCTGGACGCCGTGCACCACGGCTTCGAGCCGGGCCCGGGTGCCATCTGGTTCTACAAGGCCGACCTCGACCCCGCCGTCACCAAGACCCTGCCGCGCGGCTGGCAGGACATCGACTACGTGGTCTCCTCGCCCACGGTGCGCCGCGACGCGGTGGACCTGCCCACGGTGAAGGCCGCGCTGGAGCATTCGAGCGTGGTGGCCGTCTTCGGGTCGGGCGAGGACCGCATCGAGATCCGCCGGACCGACCGCGCCGACCGTACGAGCGGGAGCTGAGCCACCATGAGCGAGGACCTGTGGCACCTCGATGCCCCGATCGACGCGGAGCTCACCGCTCCGCAGGCCCTGACCGGCAGCGTCACCCTCATCGTCCCCACCTTCAACGAGTCGGGGAACGTGGCCGAGTTGCTGCGCCGGCTCGGTGACGCGCTCCCCGACCACCTGCCCTGCGCCGTGCTGTTCGTGGACGACTCCACGGACAACACCCCCGCCGTCATCGAGAAGGCCGCCGCCGACCATCCCTTCCCGGTGTCCGTCCTGCACCGGGAGGTGGCCGAGGGCGGCCTCGGCGGCGCCGTCGTCGAGGGGGTGAAGCGGGCGGACACCGACTGGATCGTGGTCATGGACGCCGACCTCCAGCACCCGCCCCACCTGGTGCCCGAGCTCGTCGGCGAGGGCGAGCGCACCGGCGCGGACCTGGTCGTCGCCTCCCGTTACATCGCCGGCGGCAGCCGGGCCGGGCTCGCCGGGAGCTACCGGATCGCCGTCTCCCGCGGGGCTACCTGGCTGACCAAAGGGCTCTTCCCGCGGGCGCTGCGCGGGATCAGCGATCCGATGAGCGGCTTCTTCGCGATGCGCCGCTCGGCCGTCACCGCGGAAGCGCTGAAGCCGCTCGGCTACAAGATCCTGCTGGAGCTGGCGGTGCGCTGCCGTCCGCGCGAGGTCGCCGAGGTGCCGTTCGTCTTCCAGGACCGCTTCTCGGGGGAGTCCAAGTCCACCGCCCGCGAGGGCATGCGCTTCCTCGCCCACCTCGCCTCGCTGCGCTCCGCGACCCCGCCGGCCCGGATGATCGGTTTCGGGCTGATCGGGCTCTCCGGTTTCGTCCCGAACCTGGCCGCGCTGTGGCTGCTCACACACGCCGGGATGCACTACCTCCCCGCCGAGATCGTCGCCAACCAGGCGGGGGTGCTGTGGAACTTCGTCCTCATCGAGACCCTGCTCTTCCGTGACCGGCGCCGGCACCGCCACTGGGCGGACCGGGTGGGGCGGTTCGCCCTGCTGGCCAATGCCGATCTGCTGCTGCGCATCCCGTTGATCGCGGTGTTCGTCGCGCGGTTCGGGATGGAGATGCTGCCGGCCACCGCGCTCGCGCTGGTCACGACCTTCGTCCTGCGGTTCGCGGCCACCGAGGCCCTGGTCTATCTGCCGCGCCGCACCTCGGCCACCTCGGCCACCTCGGCCGCGCCGACCCACCCGGACGTCCCGTCGGAGGCGGGCCGTCACACCCGGAGTTGAGCCGCACAGAAAGGAACCTTTCCATGCGTCTGACGATCCGACGGAGGGCAGGGCGGCGGGCCGCCCTGCTCGCCGTCGGGGCGATGGCCGCGGGCCTGCTGCTCACCGCACCGCAGCAGGCCACGGCCGGTCCGCCCAATCTGCTCTCCAACCCCGGCTTCGAGACGGCCGGTCCGGCCGGCGCCGACATGCCGTCCTGCTGGTCCAAGTCCGGCTGGGGCGACAACGACTTCACCTTCGCCACCGTGGCCCAGGCGCACACCGGCACCAAGGCGATGAAGATCTCCCTCACGCGTCGCGTGGACGGCGACCGCAAGGCCCTGGTCACCGAGAACAGCACGTGCGCCCCGACCGTCGTGCCGGGGAGGCAGTACGACCTGTCCGCCTGGTACAAGTCGGACACCCCGGACGTGTCGGTGACGGTGTTCCGTCGCGACACGACGGCCGGCTGGCAGTACTGGACCGACTTGCAGAATCCGCCCGTCAGCGCCGGCTGGGCGCGTACGGAGGTCCGTACGCCGGCCGTACCGCCCAACACCGACAAGATCGCGTGGGGGCTGTCGGTCTACGGGGTGGGCACGCTCACCACCGACGACTACGCGCTGGAGGAGGTGGGCGCGGTGCCGCCGCAGCCGGTCTGCTCGGGTACGGCGGAGGAATGCGCCAAGGGCAAGTGGGAGGTGATCCCGGCCAAGAACCCGGTGCGTTCGATGCACGCCGTCGTGCTGAAGAACGGAAAGGTGCTGCTGATCGCCGGGTCGGGCAACGACATCGCCCAGTTCGACGCGGGCACCTTCACCTCGGCCGTCTACAACCCGGCGACCGGCACCTTCAAGACGATCCCGACGCCGGTGGACATGTTCTGCGCGGGCCACGTGCAGCTGGCGGACGGCCGGGTGCTGGTGATGAGCGGCAACAAGGGGTACCCGTCCGCCGACGGAAAGATCGGCTACCAGGGGCTGAAGGACAGCTACGTCTTCGATCCGGCGACCGAGGCCTACACGAGGACCAACGACATGAACGGCGGCCACTGGTACCCGTCGGCGACGATCCTCGGCAACGGTGACGTGATCTCCTTCGGCGGGCTGAAGGAGGACTCCACGGGCAATGTGACGGCGGAGAAGTTCTCGGCGGCGCAGAACAAGTGGCTGCCGATGAACGAGGTCAACCAGACCTGGTCCTACTGGGGCCTGTACCCCTCGATGATCCTCATGCAGGACGGGCGGCTCTTCTACTCGGGCAGCCACACCTTCGGCAACGGCACCCCGGGCACCGGGGCCTCGATCTACGACTACGACGCCAACACCATCACCGACGTGCCGGGCCTGCGGAACAAGGACGAGCGGGACGAGTCGGCGAGCGTGCTGCTGCCCCCGGCCCAGGACCAGCGGGTGCTGACCATCGGCGGCGGCAACAACGAGCGCAATCCGGCGGCCAACCGGCTCACCGACATCATCGACCTCAAGCAGCCCGGCCCCGCCTACACGGCCGGCCCGCCGATCCCGCAGGGCCTGGTCGACCAGGGCCAGGGCAAGCGGCCGCAGACCGGCGCCGAGGGCAAGATGTTCGTGTCGGCGGTGCTGCTTCCGGACGGCAAGGTGCTGGAGACCGGTGGCGGGCTGCACGACCGGGCCGACCCGGTCTTCGAGGCCTCCTTCTTCGACCCGACGACCAACACCTACCAGCCGGGTCTCGCCACCGACCCGATCCCGCGGACCTACCACTCGGCGTCGTTCCTGATGCCGGACGGCCGGGTCATGTCGGTCGGCGACAACCCGGGCAACGGGACGTACAACCACAACGTGTCGATCTACACCCCGCCCTATCTCTTCAAGGGTGCCCGCCCGCAGATCACCTCGGTGATCGACACGCAATGGGTGTACGGGGACACGCAGCGGATCACCGTCAACCGGCCGGTCGCCAAGGCGGAGCTGATCCGTCCGGCGGCGGTCACCCACTCCTCGGACCCGAACCAGCGGTTCGTGGACCTGCCCATGACCGTCGACGGGAACAACATCGACCTGAACGTCACCAGCAATCCCAACCTGGCGCCGCCCGGCTGGTACATGCTCTTCGCGGTCGACGCGAACGGCATCCCGTCGATCGCGACCTGGGTGCACCTCGGCGGCCCGTCCGCGCTTGCGGCCACCCAGGAGCAGCCCTCCGCGCACGAGCACACCTTCGCCGACAAGCTGGGGCCCGCCAAGGAGAACCCTGCCGAGCGGGACTCCGCCCCGGTCGGGCCGGGCGTGGCCGGCTGCGACCGGCACTACGGCACGGTCAACGTCTGCGTACCGACCCGTTTCCCGGCGGAGGTGCAGGCGACGACGAAGGCCCGCTGCGACTGGCTGGCCTCCCACGAGTACCCGAAGCGCCTCAAGGTCAACGGCAGCGATCCGCTGCGCCTGGACCCCGACCGTGACGGCTACGCCTGCTGAAGCCGGATCCGGCGACGGCGACGGCGACGGACCGGGACCCTGCCGCCCCCGGGGCGGCGGGGTCCTGGTTGCGGGCCCTCTTGATCCGCGCACACTGGGGAGGGATGTGGCTGCTGTCACCCGAGCAGGGAGGCCGAACCATGGCAAGTCCGATCAGCGCATCGCAGACCGCGCGCATCGTGCGGCTGGCGGCACGCGTCAGGCCCGAGATGGGGGACGCGATCAATCCGCACGGGCCGGTGTTCGCCGCAGGCGTGGCAGGGGTCCGTTCCCTCGACCGATCCTCCGAAGTCGCCCTCAACCCACAGCCGCTCCCGCCGCGCGAACAGCTGCGGATGGCCGTCCTGCAGACGGTGAAAGGGGTCGCCGAGACGGCGATCGGGGCGCACCAGGGGGGCCGCGACGCCCGGGAGATCCTGCAGGCGGTCGGTGACGACATGTGCCCCACGCCGCCGCATCCGAAGATCCCCTGGCCCAAGAACTGGCCGGGACCCTGGCCGCCCGGGGAGCCCTTCCCCATCGACCTCGTCGACCCGCAGTACGCGACGTCCGCCGTCCAGGCGGTGGCCGGGCTGGCGTTCCAGGGGTACGCCGACGGCATCGCCGACGAGAAGCTGAGCGCCGTCTTCGGCGAGCTGGCCGACCGGCTCTTCGGCGCGGCCCTGGCGACCTCCGACTGACTCAGTGCTGGTACGCGGCGAGCGAGATGCCGACGTAGTGGGCCACGAAGGCCGCGAGGGTCAGCGAGTGGAAGACCTCGTGGAAGCCGAAGAAGCGGGGGGAGGGGTTCGGGCGCTTCATGCCGTAGATGACCCCGCCCACGCTGTACAGGAGGCCGCCGACGATCACCAGGACCAGGACGGCGATCCCGCCGGTGCGCATGAAGTCGGGCAGGAAGAAGACCGCCGCCCAGCCCATGGCGATGTAGCAGGGGGTGTAGAGCCAGCGCGGGGCGCCGACCCAGAAGACCCGGAAGGCGATGCCGGCGGCCGCCGCGATCCACACCGCCCACAGCAGGGTCCGCCCGGTGGAGGGCGGCAGCAGCAGGACGGTCAGCGGGGTGTAGGTGCCCGCGATGATCAGGAAGATGTTGGCGTGGTCGAGCCGCCGCAGGATGGCCTCGCCGCGCGGTCCCCAGGTGCCGCGGTGGTAGACCGCGCTGACGCCGAAGAGCAGGCAGGCCGTGAGGATGTAGACGCCGCAGGCGACCCGCGCCCGGGTGGAGTCGGTGAAGGCCATCAGCACCAGGCCCGCGATGACCACGGCGGGGAACATCCCGGTGTGCAGCCAGCCGCGCATGAGCGGCTTTTCCTCCAGGGCGGTCTCGACCGCCTCGAGGGCCTCGACGACCGGTGTGGCCTCGGCGGCCGGGACGGCGGCGGCATCAGAAGTCATGCGCGCCATGCTACCTACGGGTCCGTAGGTTTCCGTCAGTGGTCTTTACGGAAGATTGACGGACGTGGCAATGCTCACGTGAGAGGCCCTCTGGACATATGCGCACATCCACCGGATGATCAGATGAGTGCGGTCGACACCGGATGAGCGGAGCGCGAAGCGTCCGGGTCGCAGCCCCCACGGGGCCTACACCAAACAAACCCCTCAACAAGGAGCAATCGTGGCGCGCGACAACGCGGCTCCCACCATCCCGACGACTCACCAGGAGCTCATCTCCTGGGTGGACGAGATCGCAGCCCTCACCCAGCCGGACCGCGTCGTCTGGTGCGACGGCTCCGAGGCCGAGTACGAGCGCCTGTGCGAGGAGCTCGTAGCCAAGGGAACGTTCAAGAAGCTCGACGAGACGAAGCGCCCGAACTCCTACTACGCCGCCTCCGACCCCTCCGACGTCGCGCGCGTCGAGGACCGGACCTTCATCTGCTCCGAGAAGGAGGAGGACGCGGGCCCGACCAACCACTGGAAGGCCCCTTCCGAGATGAAGGAGATCTTCGCGGGGCAGGAAGGTATCTTCCGCGGTTCCATGAAGGGCCGGACGATGTACGTCGTCCCGTTCTGCATGGGCCCCCTCGGCTCCGAGCTCTCCGCCATCGGCGTCGAGATCACCGACTCCGCCTACGTCGCCGTCGCCATGCGCACCATGACCCGCATGGGCAAGGCCGTGCTCGACGAGCTCGGCACCGACGGGTTCTTCGTCAAGGCCGTCCACACCCTCGGCGCTCCGCTCGCCGAGGGCGAGGCCGACGTGCCGTGGCCCTGCAACACCACCAAGTACATCTCGCACTTCCCGGAGACCCGCGAGATCTGGTCCTACGGATCCGGCTACGGCGGCAACGCCCTCCTCGGCAAGAAGTGCTACGCCCTGCGCATCGCGTCCGTCATGGCCCGCGACGAGGGCTGGCTCGCCGAGCACATGCTCATCCTCAAGCTCACCCCGCCGGCCGGCGAGGGCGAGGCGAAGTACATCGCCGCCGCCTTCCCCTCCGCCTGCGGCAAGACGAACCTCGCCATGCTGGAGCCCACGATCCCCGGCTGGACCGTCGAGACCGTCGGTGACGACATCGCCTGGATGCGCTTCGGCGAGGACGGCCGCCTCTACGCGATCAACCCCGAGGCCGGCTTCTTCGGCGTCGCCCCCGGCACCGGCGCGCACACCAACGCCAACGCCATGAAGACCATGTACGCCAACACCGTCTTCACCAACGTCGCACTCACCCCGGACGGCTCCGACGTGTGGTGGGAGGGCATGACCGAAGAGGCGCCCGCCCAGCTCATCGACTGGAAGGGCAACGCCTGGACCCCGGAGTCCGGGACCCCGGCCGCCCACCCCAACGCCCGCTTCGCCGTCCCCGCCGCCCAGTGCCCGACGATCGCCCCCGAGTGGGAGGACCCCAAGGGCGTCCCGATCTCCGCGATCCTCTTCGGCGGCCGCCGCGCCTCCGCCGTCCCGCTGGTCACCGAGTCCTTCGACTGGAACCACGGCGTCTTCATCGGCTCGAACATCGCCTCCGAGAAGACCGCCGCCGCCGAGGGCAAGGTCGGCGAACTGCGCCGCGACCCCTTCGCCATGCTGCCGTTCTGCGGCTACAACATGGGCGACTACATGGGCCACTGGGTCGACGTCGCCAAGGACAAGGACCAGTCCAAGCTCCCGAAGATCTACTACGTGAACTGGTTCCGCAAGAACGACGCGGGCAAGTTCGTGTGGCCCGGCTTCGGCGAGAACAGCCGCGTCCTCAAGTGGATCGTCGGCCGCCTCGACGGCACCGCCGCGGGCGTCGACACCCCCATCGGCATCCTGCCGACCAAGGAGTCCCTCGACCTCGACGGCCTGGACCTCCCGGCCGAGGACCTCGACTTCCTCCTCACCGTCGACAAGGAGGTCTGGCGCGACGAGGCCTCCCTGGTCCCCGAGCACCTCAACACCTACGGCGACCACACTCCCAAGGAGCTGTGGGACCAGTACCACGCACTCGTGGAGCGCCTGGGCTGAGCCAGGACGCGCCCTGAAGAAGGGCCGATGAACGTGGGAGCCCCCGACCAAGCGGCGCCCACCGCTGTGGGAGCCCCCGACCAAGCGGCGCCCACCGCAGCACATGACCGACCTCAGGAGCGTCCGCGCTCCTCCAGGTAGGCCGTGTGCGTCTGCTGACGGCGGACCTCTGCTTCGCGGAGGTCCGCCGTCACTCTTTCCGCCTCCGCGTACAGCAGGTCCAGCTGACGCTCCAGATGGAGCTCCGGGGACTCCCCGCCCGGAGTCAGCCGACTCCACCAACGCGTCCGCCGGTACGTGTCCACGCACTCCGGCACGTCCCGCCGGATCGCCCGGGACAACGCGTGCACCGCCTCCGGCTCGGTGGCCAGGACCTCCGCCACCCAACCCGACTCCAGCAATGCCCCGTACAGCTCCGACAGCCCGGCCCACCGGCCCTCCGCCGTCGCCGGCAGCTCCACCTCGCCCAGGTACTCACCGAGCCGCGTGAAGTCCGCGCGCAGTGCGCCCACCTCCTCGCTCGGGTCGAAGGGCGGCGGCGCCACCCGCTCCGGCGGGGCGATCAGCGCGCCCGCCCCGTACAGCCCGGCGACCACCAACGGCCAGTACGCGCCCGCCACCCCGGCGAGGGCCAGGCCCACCCCGACCAGGCCGCAGGCGGAGCCCGCCAGGTTCTTGCGCGACTCGAGGTACCCGAGCATCCGGCGCACCCTATTGGTAGCCACGGATCTCCTCGAAGGCTCCGGCCAGCGAACTGTTCCCACCGGTGGCGTCGAAGAGCCGCCCGCCGGTCAGCTCGGTGATGTGGGTGAGCTCCTTGCGGTCCGAGTCCCCGAACAGCACCGCGAAGACCGGCGTCCGCCGCTGCGCCGGTGGCAGGGCCGCGTAGAAGGAGTCGAAGTGCCCGGCCCCGACCCCCTCGGTGTTCTCGCCGTCCGTCATCAGCACGATCGAGGTGAAGGCGTCCGCGCCGCCCTGGCCCAGGTGCTGGTACGCCGCCTCCAGACTGCCGTAGACCGCCGTACCCCCATCCGGCTCCAGCGACTTCACGTCCCCCCGGATCGCATCCAGGGCCGGCCCCGGATTGCCGGGCTCCACGACGTGCGTCCGCACCTTCTTCACCTTGGACCCGAAGGGCAGCAACGTCACCTCCTCACGGTCGCGGAACCGCTGCCCGGTGCCCGAACTCCCCGAACCCGTCAGATCGGTGAGCGCCGACTTCAGCCGCCCGATCCGGTCCTCCTCGCTCATCGAACCCGATGTGTCCAGCACGTACACCGTCCGCGAGGGCCGGCGCAGCTCGTTCTCGTACGAGGCCAGCAGCCCGTCCGCCACCGAACGCGAGCCCGGGAAGGGCAGCTCGCGCCGCTTCTCCGCGTCCAGCCCGGCGGCCGGCGCCACCCCGGCCGCCACCGGGCGGCGCAACGTCCGCTCGGTGATCGCCTTCTGCGCCTCCGGGCCCCGCAGGTACTCCGTCAGCGCCCGCCCCGCATCACGGGCCCCGGCCGGGGCCGAGGTCAGCAGCGTCAGCGGATAGTGGGCGGTGACCACGCCGTCGCGCGGCCGGATCACCGTCAGCGGAGCCCCGGCCCCCTTCGCGTCCCGGTTCATGGACAGCAGCACCGACTCGTAGTTCACCAGCGCGTCCACGTCCCCGCGCTTGGCGTAGGCGGTCACCAGCCAGCCCGAGGAGCCCGAGGTCAGCTTCTGCCCGGCGAAGAACTCCTTCAGCCGGGGCGTCGCCGCCTTCACGTCCGCGTCGCTCAGCGCCGCCTGCGCGCCCGACAGCCCCGAGGCCACCGACACCAGCGCCGAGAAACCGGAGTTGGAGCGCACCGGATCCGTCATCCCGTACGTCAGCTTCCCGGCGGCCACGGCCTCGTGCACCGCCGGCCAGGTGACCTCCCCGGGCTGCCAGCCGAGCCGGGCCAGTGCCTCCGGTCGCACCCCGAGCGCGACCGGCGAGGACATCACCGGGGTCTCGCTGGAGAGCTTCCCGGCCGCCTCCGGCCGCAGCCGCAGGTAGTCGTTGGAGGAGAGCCAGACCGCGTCGTACTTTCCGTCCGCCGCCCCCGAGGCGACCTGCTCGGCGGCGTCCAACGTCCCGGACCAGGTCAGCTCGACACCGACGCCGGTGGCGGCCTTCGCGGCCTTCAGGATCGGTTCCATGTCGCTGAGCTCGCTGGAGGCCAGCACCCGCAGCTGGCCCTCCTGATACTTCGACCCGGCGGGCTCGGTGGGCCCGCCGGCGGTGCAGCCCGTCGCGGCCATCAGCCCGGCGAGGGCGAAGCCGATCCAGCCCCGCCGGCGTGTGCCCCGCCCGCGCGCGGCGCTCACAGCGCACCGCCTTCCAGGGCGCCGGCACCGCGCGTCCGCGCGAGGTGCGCCGAGGCGCTCTGCAGCTCTCCGGCCAACGACTCCACCGTCGCCGCCATGTTCTGCGTCGCCTGCACCTTGAACGTGTCGATCGCGTCCAGCGTCTTGTAGATCTGCGCGAACGCCGTCCGCAGCGTCTCGACGCCCACCGCCGGATCGGCCGCGATCCGCTGGATCTCGCCGCTCTGCGTGGACAGCATCTCCGCGTTGCCCCGGATCAGCTCCTCGGTGGTCCCCCTCAGGGCGCCGACCTGCTCGATCACCAAGCGCTGGTGGTCGAGGGCCGAGGCCAGCATCACGGCGATCCGCAGCGCGGACACGGTGGTGGTGGCGGCCCGGTCGACGCCCTTGATCAGCTCGTCGTTGTTGCGCCGGACCACGTCCATCGCCAGGTAACCCTGCGCGCACACGGCCAGCTGCGTCAGCAGGTCCTGGTGCTTCTGCCGGACCGGGAAGAGCAGGTCCGCGCGCAGCGCGTCGGCCGCACCGGGGTCGGTGTGCTCCGCCTCGGCGATCCGCTGCTCGACGGCGCCGTCCAGGGCCTCGGTCAGGACCGCGTACTCCTGGAGCTTGCCCATGGTCTCCCACAGGCGCGAACGCTCGGTGTGCAGCGCCGCGTTGTCGCGGCGCAATTCGTCCTGGCCGCTGCGCAGCGAGCCCACGATCTTGTTGAGGGTGACCTGCGAGGAGGCGTACTTCGCCACGTGATCGCGGAACCTGTTGCCGCCCGGCAGCTTCGCGAGCAGCTTGCGGGCTCCCTTGGCGGGCGCGTCCCGCGGGTCGAGGTCCTCGACGGTGCGCCGCAGCTCCACGAGGGAGCCGGCGACCCGGGCCTGGGCGTCGCCGCCGCCGTCGGAGCCCAGCGAACGTACGGCCCGCTCCAGCATCCGGTTGGACTGCTGGGCGGCGCTGCGGATGTCGCCGGAGCCGAGGCCGGCGATCTCGTCGATGCGCCGCGCGAACTCGGGGGAGCGGGCGTCGATCCCGGCGAGCGAGCCGACGTACTCCCCGGCCCGGCGGGCCATCTCCTCGCGGACGCCGTCCCGCAGCGGGACCAGCCCGGCGGCCTGCTCCTTGCGTACGGGGGCGACGGGCTCCGGCGGGCTCAGGCGGAAGGACGTGTCCTCGGGCGGTGTCGGTGTCATGGCGTGTCCCCCTGGCCCTTGGCGCGCTGGGCCAGCGCCATCAGGATCTTGACGGTGGGTGTGCCGACCTGGCGGATGCCGGTCAGCCCCGTGTTGAGGTAGGCGGTGTGCGGCGCCGTGGCGGCGGTGAACTCGGCCACGCCCTCCTGCGGGCGGAACCCGCGGAGCACGGCCAGTTCGCGCAGCTTCGGATCGGTGGCGAGGAGGGTGCCCAGCTCCTTCGCCTGCTCGGTGAGCGGCACGAAGGTGTGCGCCGAGTTGACGGTGGTGTCCGGGTAGAGCACGACCATGTCGCCCGGATCCTGCTTCTGCAGCAGCAACGAGGCCACCTGGGACTCGTACACCAGGATCAGCGGCTCGCCGCTGCCGCTGATGAACGCCCGGAAGGGGTCGTCGGTGCTGGGTTCCAGCGCGCCCTGGACGGAGATCAGCTTGCGCATCAGGGGCGCGGTGCGGGCGATGCCGGCGTCGTCGGCGACCACGGTGTTGCCGTTCGCCACGTTGGAGGTGGCGGCGAGGAAGAGGGCGCCGGAGTTGGAGGAGGACGGGTCGGTGGTCTTGATGAACACCGTGCCGGTCAGTTCGGCGTGGGCCGCGGAGCCGGGCAGTTGTTGCCAGGTGCGGTCCTCGCCGGAGGCCTTGAGGAAGGGACCCATGAGCAGGGTCCCGGAGTTCTTGCCGGTCATCCGGGCGAGGCCGTTGTCGGCCAGCACCTTGGCGGCGCCCTGGCGGGCGATGACGACGAGAGGGGAGAAGAACGGCTTGGTCTCCTGGACTCCCTTGAGCCCGGCGGCGGCCGCGACCTCCTTGGCGGGTTCACTGCTGCTGGGGAAGGCGAAGTCGAATTCCTTGAGGGCGAGTTGGTTCATCGCCCAGGAGCCCGAGGTCTCCGTCCTCACGGTGTAGCCCTTGGCGGCAAGGGCCTTGACGACATCGGGGTCGCGGAAGAATTCGGACTTCTCCGAGCCGATGACGCCACGCACGGTCTTCGTTGCCGTGGTTTCTGGGTGATCCTGCCCCTGGAACGCGACGACGTAGAGCACGCCGCCGATCAGGAGGAGGCCCAGGACGATTCCTAGGATGCGTCTCACGGGTGCAGCGTGCTCGCGGAAACCCACATTCCGCGCCAAGTCGAATGAACGTCAGGTGTCCAGGCGGTCCCACTTCGAAATGCTGTGTGAGCCCTCGGGTGCTGGTGGGCGGGGCGGCGGCCCGGGAGGATCAGGACATGGCTGTGAGCACGTTGAAATGGCAGGGCTGGCTGGTCGGCCTGGTGACGGTGGCCGGGCTGCTGGTGTTCGCCCCGCTGGGTCTGTACGTGTGGGCGAGCGGCGGCGATCCGCCGCAGGCGCCACCGCGGGCGGCGGTGGAGGACGTACGGGTCACCGGGTGCCGCATCGATCCGGCCAGCCGCCGGGTGGTGGCCGCGGTGGAGGCGACGGGGCGGGCCGAGGGCCCCGGCGCGTACGTCGTCACGGTGGAGTTCCGCGACCGTGCCGAACCGGACCCGCAGGGGCGGGCCGCGCAGGCGCTGGTGAAGATCCCGGGCGTGGCCCCGGGCGCGACCGAGTACGGGGAGGCGGTCGGCCCGGTGTGGCCGGTGGCGACGGTGCCCTGGTGCGGGGTCGCCGGCGCGGAGTTCGCGCGGACGACCTAGCGGACGACCCATGAGGGACCGCGCAGGGAGTCGCCACCGGTCCTCACCGTGCGGCGATCAGCCGTTCTTGTTCACCTTGATGACGACGGTGCTGCACACCTTGTCGGCGAAGGTCTGCTTCTTCTCGTCCCACAGCGGCCAGAGGTAGCCGATGTAGCAGGCGGCGCCGTCGAGGAAGTGCGCCAGCCTGCGGACGAACGCCATGCCGAAGCCGAGCGTGGCCCCGTCGTGCTCGCGGTGCACGCTGGTGCCGACGATCTTCTTGCCGATCGTCTGGCCGGTGGTGCCTTCCTTGTAGAGCTGGAAGATGCCCATGCCGAGGGCGTACAGCATGCCGATCAGGCTGAGGATGCCGGCGAGCGCCTCACCCGTCTCGTCGGTTGCGACGGCCGCCCCGACACCGATGAGCGCGTACATCGGGCCCGCGATGATCAGTGCGTCGAGCAGGGTCGCGCCCACGCGCAGACCCCAGTGGGCCAGCGGCGGCATCCCCGAGCCCGGCATGCCCGGCGCGGGCATCCCCGGCGGCGGGTACGCGCCGTACGGCGGGGCCTGCTGCGGGTAGCCGTACTGCGGGGCACCGCCCTGCGGAGGCTGCTGCGGGTAGCCGTACTGCGGGGGCACGCCCTGCGGGGCCTGCTGCGGGTAGCCGGGCCGGCCCTGCGGAGGCTGCTGGCCGTAGGGGTTGTTCGGGTCGCCGAAGCTCATGGGCGAGTCTCTCCAGAATGCTCGAACGAGGACGTAGCGGAGTGGAGGAGAGCGACCCTGCGGAGCGGCCTCCCCCGTGCTGCCGCGATCTTTCAGCCATCATCGTGTTCGGAGCATCGGCTTCTGTCCAATTTCCGCCCCTGCCGCGGATCCTCGCGCAAGGAACATGGCACCCGGTCCGGAGCCTCCGCGGCCCCGGACCGGGGCCGTCTAGAGGGCGCCGGCCAGGTCCGAGGACTTCAGGGCGGCGGCGTGCGCGTCCATGCGCTCGGCGGCGAGGATCGCGACGGTGGTGTCGGCGCGGGACGCGGCGACGAGGAGCGCGCGGGCGGCGAGGTCGTGCGCGCGCTGGTGCAGCACGGCGGTGTCCTCGGGGGAGTGGCGCGGCGCACGGGCGGGCTGGTCCCCGCGCAGTCGTGCGACCTGGGCGGCGATCTCGGCGGCGCCTTCGTCGAGCCCGAGCTCGTCGGTGACGGCGAGCAGGGCCGCAAGGTGCCCGGCGAGCTGGATGTCCAGTGCTTCGCCGCGGCTGCTGTGCGGGTAGTCGGCCGGAGTGGCGCCCATGCGGTGGACGACCGGCTTCGTGCGGATCGGCTCGTACATGAGGTGGCCTCCTGCGTGGTCAGGAGACCATCCTACATTGGATTGGTTCTAAAGTTGAGCTGAATCCTGTTGTTGCGGGGTGCGTCTCGCCGGCTGGACTCCGGCGAGTCGCACCGCTCGTGGCTACAGCTGGCTGTAACCGTCGAGGAAGTTCCCGATCCGGGTCACCGCGTCGGCCAGATCCTTGGCGTTCGGCAGGGTCACGATCCGGAAGTGGTCGGGCTCGGGCCAGTTGAAGCCCGTACCGTGCACCACCATGATCTTCTCGGCCCGCAGCAGGTCCAGGACCATCTGCCGGTCGTCCTTGATCTTGTAGACGGACGGGTCCAGCCGCGGGAAGGCGTACAGCGCGCCCTTCGGCTTGACGCACGTGACGCCCGGGATCTGGGTGAGCAGGTCGTGCGCGACGTTGCGCTGCTCCAGGATCCGCCCGCCGGGCAGGACCAGGTCCTCGATCGACTGCCGACCGCCGAGCGCGGTGGCCACGGCGTACTGCGAGGGCATGTTCGCGCACAGGCGCATGTTCGCCAGGACCGTGAGGCCCTCGATGTAGCAGGAGGCGTGCTTCTTGGGGCCGCAGACCGCCATCCAGCCGGCCCGGTAGCCGGCGACGCGATAGTTCTTCGAGAGCCCGTTGAAGGTCAGCGTCAGCAGGTCGGGGGCGATCGCGGCGGTGTTGTGGTGCACGGCGCCGTCGTAGAGGATCCGGTCGTAGATCTCGTCCGAGCAGACGACCAGGTTGTGGCGGCGCGCGATGTCCGTGAGCCCGCGCAGCATCTCTTCGTCGTAGACGGCGCCGGTCGGGTTGTTCGGGTTGATGATGACGATCGCCTTGGTGCGATCGGTGACCTTGCGCTCGATGTCGGCGAGGTCGGGCATCCAGTCGGACTGCTCGTCGCAGCGGTAGTGCACGGCCGTACCGCCGGCGAGGGACACGGAGGCGGTCCACAGCGGGTAGTCCGGTGCGGGGACCAGGACCTCGTCGCCGTCGTCGAGCAGCGCCTGCATCGACATCTGGATCAGCTCGGACACGCCGTTGCCGAGGTAGATGTCCTCGACGTCCAGGTCGATGCCCTTGGTCTGGTAGTGCTGCATGACCGCCCGGCGCGCGGAGAGCAGCCCCTTCGCGTCGCCGTAACCGTGGGCGGTGCCCAGGTTGCGGAGCATGTCCTCAAGGATCTCCGGAGGGCACTCGAAGCCGAAGGCCGCGGGGTTGCCCGTGTTGAGCTTGAGGATGCGATGACCTGCTGCTTCGAGCCGCATCGCCTCTTCGAGCACGGGGCCGCGGATCTCGTAACAGACATTGGCGAGTTTGGTTGACTGGATCACCTGCATGACGGGAGCTTACGGGCCCGGGTGCGAGCTTGACGTGTGTTTTCGAAGAGAGGCCCGAGGGGTGGTTTGTCCCACTTCGGGCAATGCGTGGGTGGGGGAGTGGTCCCCCCTTGGAATCCGGGGCGGCGCCGCGTTCCGACCTGCGGAATGAGTGGGGCGCGGGCCTGCGGGAGCGCATGGTGTTGCGCTCGTCACCCCAGGTGGCCGGGTGGATCGGGGACGGCCGGGTAGGCCGCATGAGTACCCCGGATGAGTACGCGCACTCATGTGGCCCCCGGTGCCTCGATGGAGGCTGGACGCATGAACCAGGGCGAGTGGAAGCCGGCGGACCACCGACGGCGCATCGAACGGGTCGGCACGGTCGTCGTCGCCGTGGCGGGCGCCCTCATGGCGGCAGGAGCGGTCTTCATCGCGTTCGTCCTGCTGGTGTACGTGTACAGCGGCAACTGAGGAGCGCGAGACAGTGGTTTTCGTAGTGGGTGACATGGAGATCGCCACGGTCGGCACGGATGGCGACGACCGGGCGATCGAATTCCTGGTCAGGCCGGAAGGAGTCCTGGAGGAGGCCCGCTTCGCGATCTTCCGCGAACACGACCAGGACTGGGAATCGGCCCGCCTCGCCATCGACCCCCACGCGGGCAGCGTCCCCTTGGCGGCGGTGGAATGGGCGGTGGAATTCGCCCGCGAGTATCTGTGAGGGGTGGGGGCGGGAGCGGGGGCGGGTGCGTGCTCAGCGACCGGCGGCCGGTGCGTGGCGGACCGGCCATGCCGGCTTCGGGAGCCTGGGCGCGCGGCGCCTGTGGGCTTCGAAGGCGAGCCAGGCGGCTCCTGAGGCGACCGTCGTGAGGAACGGCAGCGCCCAAGCGGCCAGCTGCCAGACGGCCGCGACGTCCAGGGTGCTCACCAGCGCCGCCGCCGGAGCGGCGGCAAGGGTCAGCAGCAGCGTGATCCTGGCCCGGAGCGGCAGCCTGCGGCTCGCCGCGGCGGTCGCGAGGCCCAGGCCCGCGCTCGCCGTGAGGATCACGGCGAGGGCCACGAGGGCGACGGCGAGGGCGACGATCAGGGCGAGGAGTAGCAGGATCAGGCCCATCTCGTGCCCACCTCCGGTCTCGGGGCGACCCGTCGCGAGGTCGGGCGGATCCGCAACTCCGCTGCTCCGGCAGGTTCACCGGAAGCCATACTGTCAGAGGTATTGAACGTGTTCAACGCCGCCTCGGGTGTCACCCGTAGGACGTGGTGTCGGCGGCGGGGTCCGGTGGTGGTGGCGTGGCACGATCGCGGGATGCAGTACCGGTACGCCACCGAGGCCGACGCGCCCGCCATGGCCGAGCTCTTCGCCGCCAACCACCACGACGCGCTGACGGAACGGCAGCGGGCGGAGCAGGGGTTCGTGCAGGGTCGCTTCGACGTCGGCGCGCTGCGGGCGATGGCCGGTGCGCGGGAGTTGCTGGTCGCGGACGACGGGGGCCGGGTCGCCGGGCTGCTCGCACTGTCGGATCCCACGGCCCTGGCCGACCCGTCGCCGCCGGTCGCGGGCCTGCTCCGGGCGCAGGGGGCGCTGGAGTGGCAGGAGCGTCCGCTGGCCCAGGCGCGGTGGCTGCTCTACGGGCCGGTGGTGGTCGCCGCCGCGTACCGGGGGCGTGGTGTGGCCCGGGCGCTGTTCACGATGGCCGTGGCGGCGGCCTCGGAGCGCGCCGAAGCCGTGGTCGCCTTCATCGAGGCCGGGAACGTTCCGTCCTGGAAGGTGCACGTCGACGGCTTCGGCATGGTTCCGCTGGGCGACTTCGTCGCGGGTGGACGTACGTACAGCGCGGTCGCCGCGCCGACGCACTAGCCGGTCGGGCCCCGGTCAGCCCACGCGCTCCAGGATCACCAGGGGGATCTCGCGGGGTCGGGCCGCGGCGCGGTCGTCGTCGAACGGGGGCCACAGGGCCGTCATCATCTCCCAGTACACCTCCCGCTCCTGGGGCGTGGCGGTACGTGCCAGTGCCGTGAAGGTGGCGGAGCCGACCTGGAGGCGCACCTCCGGGTGGGCGGTGAGGTTCCGGTACCAGTGGGGGTGGTCCGGGGCGCCGTAGGCGGAGGCCAGGACGATGTGGCGGCCGGCGTCCTCGCAGTAGATCAGCGGGGTGCGGACGGCGCGGTCGGTCGCGCGGTCGAGCGTGCTCAGCAGGAGGGTGGGAACCCCGTGCCAGAGGTGCCCGTCGGCCCCCGCGGTGCTCACGTAGGCGCGTACGTGGTCGAGCCGTGGGCCGGGCCGCGGGTCGGTGGGGTGGTCCCAGTCGACATCGAGTGCGTGCATTTTCCTGTCCTTAGGGTCGTGTCCCCCTTGCGGCTAACGAGCATTAACGATTCTGGATGCGCCCGACCTGTAGCGCATGCCCACAGGTCTGGACCAGCTCGTCGTATGGATCTGGAGCTGAGGCACCTCAAGATCGTCAGGGCCGTCGCCGTCGCCGTCGCCGGGAGCCTGACGCGGGCCGCCACCGCGCTCGGCCTCGCGCAGCCCGCGCTCAGTACGCAGCTCAAACGCATCGAGCGGGCACTGGGCGGGACGCTGTTCCTGCGCGGGCGCGACGGCGTACGGACCACCGCGCTCGGTGAGCTGGTGCTGGAACGGGCCAGGGTGCTGCTGCGTTGCGGCCGGCCGCGCCGTCGCCTGCGGCGTAGCGCGTGGCGGGCGGATGCGGCGCCGTTGCGGGGGCGCTGCCCCCGAGCCCCCGCGCCTCGAATGCCGGCGGGGCCGGGGTGTGGGGGCGCCCCCGGCGGGGCCGGGGGCGGTTGCGGCAGTCCTCGAGTGCGTGCCGTCGCTACGGCAGGTAGCGCTCGATGACCTGCGGGCCCTCCTTCTCCATCAGCTGACGGGCCTTTTCGATCCGCTCCGGAGTCGGGTCGTGGCCGGTCACCATCACGAGGTCCTCGGGGTCGTACGGTCGCTCGCCGCCCGTGAAGAGCCGGTCCGACCGTGTGGGCTGCTCGTCGGGTTCACTGACCATCGCGTACCTCCTACGGTTTTCCCCTGGCCCCATACTCCGGCCGCCGCCCCATGAACGCACCTCGACCGCGCGTGGGCCGCCGAACGTCCCCGCGCTCTGGCAGCGGGGGTAGCGGTGTAGCGGTGTAACGGGTGCGGCCGACGCGTACGCGCGGACCGGTGCCGTGACTGCCAAGGGGGGAGTCACGGCACCTCCGGGTGCGCGCGGGTCAGACGAGGACCGCCGCCAGCGTGCCGAGCGCACCGAAGACGGTGAGCAGCGCGCAGATCGACAGGTTCACGACCCGGTGCTCCCAGAAGATCGCGACGAACTCGCGGATGGTGGCGCTCGGCCAGTAGTACTTCGCGGTGGGGGAGCCCAGCACCTGCCCGTTGACGCCGGTCTTGCGGGCCAGCATCGCCGCCCGGAACGCGTGGAAGTTGTTGGTGACCACCACGCACCGGTAGGCCGGGTCGTGGGCCGTCATGATGTCCCGGCTGAAGAGCATGTTCTCCTCGGTCGTGGTCGAGCGGTCCTCCAGCACGACGTGCGGCTCGGGCACGCCCTGCGCGATCAGCCAGTCAGCCATCGCCCGGGCCTCGGAGACCTTCTCGTCCGAGCCCTTGCCGCCCGAGACGAGGAGCACCGGCGGCCGACCGCCGCGGGCCAGCTGGGCCTCGTAGATCTGCTGCCCCTTGCACAGGCGGGAGGCCAGCAGGGGCGGCACGCGGTCGCCGCCGACCAGGCCCGAGCCGAGCATGACCACGTGGTCGACGTCGCCGCGCACCTTGATCCGCCCGTAGAGGAAGGCGTAGCCGAGGAAGCAGAAGAAGACGAAGGAGACGTAGCCGGCGACGACGGTGAGCGTTCCGGCGATCCCGCCGAGGAGCGGGGAGCCGACCACGCCGACGAGGACCAGCAGCGCGATCAACGCGAAGATGGTGAGGCCCGCGAGCATCGACAGCAGGTTGGCCGGACGGAAGCCCTCCTTGCGGATCATGACCATGCCGTTGCGGACGAGGAAGATGCCCAGGGCCAGGGTGGCGAACGCCGGTGAGGCGAAGGCGATCACGACGACCGTGACGGCCGCCCAGGTGGGCAGCTTGCCGACCTGGAGGAACAGCGCGGAGAACGCGCTGAGGAAGGTCAGTCCCAGGAGCACGGCGTTGCTGAACCGGCGCCGGTCCTGCCGGACGCTTACGCAGAACGCGAGGAAGAGCAGGGCGGCGAGGGCGAAGGCGACCATGCCGACCATCGTAGATGTCCGATCTACCGAAGATCGCGGGCGGTTCGGCGCACCGAACGCCCGGCCAGCACGTCCGTCCGGCGCCCGTCGCGCATGACGAAACGCCCGTCGATCAGCACGTGCGGGACACCGGTCGGCAGCACGCGGGGCCGCTCGTACGTCGACCCGGCCGCGACCGTGTCCGGGGCGAACAGCACGAGGTCGGCGCGGTACCCCACGCGGACCAGGCCACGGTCGGGCAGCCGCAGGCGCGCGGCGGGCCGGCCGGCCAGATGGGCCACGCACTCCTCCAGGGAGAGCAGGCCGAGTTCGCGGACGTAGTGGCCGAGGTAATGGGGGAAGGTGCCGTAGGCGCGCGGGTGCGGTTTCGCGCCCTGGAGGATGCCGTCGGAGCCACCGGTGTGGACGCGGTGGCGCATGATCGCCCGGACGTTCTCCTCGTCCCCGACGTGCTGGAGGATCGTCGGCGCGAGCCGGTCCTCCAGCAGGAGCCGGCGGGCGGTCTCCCAGCCGTCCAGGCGCCTGCCGACGTACGCGCCGTGGGCGGGGTCCGCGGTGCCCGAGATCTCGATCGTCGACCAGTCGACCGGGACGCCGTGACAGCCGTCGGCGCCCTCGACCTCCAGCGCGTGGCGGATCCGCTCGGCCTGGGCGTCGTCCCGCAGTCGGGCCAGGACCGCCTCCGGGCCGCCCTCGTTCGCCCAGCTCGGGAGCAGTGCGACGAGGGTGGTGCAGCCGGGGGTGTACGGGTAGCTGTCGAGGGTGATGTCGGCGCCCTCGGCCAGGGCCGCGTCGAGCAGGGCGAGCAACTCGGGGGCCCGGCCCCGGTTCTCGCCGAAGTTCATGGTGGCGTGCGCGAGGTGCAGGGCGCAGCCGGCCTCCCGGGCGAGGGCGACCATCTCGGCGTAGGCGGCCAGGGCGCCGTGGCCGTAACTACGGTGGTGCGGGCAGTAGTAGCCGCCGTACCGGGCCACGACCCGGCACAGCTCGGTCAGTTCGGACCCGGTGGCGTACATGCCGGGGGTGTAGGTGAGGCCGGAGGACAGGCCGACGGCGCCCTGGGCGAGGCCCTCGGCGACGAGCCGCCGCATCCGGGCCAGCTCGGCCCCCGTCGCGGGCCGGTCCGCCCAGCCGAGGGCGTACGCGCGGACCGTGCCCTGGGGGACCAGGTAGGCGGCGTTGACCGCGATGCCCTCACCGCCGAAGCCGCGGTCCAGCCGGTCGAGGTACTCGCCGACCGTGCGCCAGTCGAAGTCGATGTCGTCGCCGGGGCCGTTCCAGCCGGCGATGGCGGCCCGCACCTCGCCGAGGGTGCGGTCGTCGACGGGCGCGTACGACAGACCGTCCTGGCCGAGGACTTCGAGGGTCACGCCCTGCGCGGCCTTCGCGCCGTGGTCCGGGTCGCGGAGCAGCGCGAGGTCGCTGTGGGCGTGCATGTCCACGAAACCCGGGGCGAGGGCGAGGCCGTGCGCGTCGAGGGTGCGGCGCCCGCCGCCCGGGAGCCGGCCGATCTCGGCGATCCGGCCCTCGTGGATCCCGACGTCGGCGGTGTACGAGGGCCCGCCCGTGCCGTCGACGACGCGGGCCCCCCGGATGACCAGGTCCACCGGCCGGTGCCTAGAAGAAGGTGCGCACGTAGTCGGTGACGGTGCCGTCGGCCTCCACGACCGGGATCAGCGGCCACTTCTCGAAGATCGTGCAGGGGTGGGACATGCCGAGCGCCACCCAGTCGCCCACCCGCACGTCCTCGGCCGAGTCGGTCTCCAGCCAGGCGTGCTGGTCGGACAGTTTGACCACGCGGACGCCGGCGGCGGGGCGCTCCTCGCCGGTGAGGGCGTCGCGGACCAGCTCGGCCTCGGGCAGGCCCAGGTCGTAGGCGATGTCGCGCTTGCCCGCGTTGACGAAGGCCTGTGTGGGGGAGGGGCGGGAGACGACCTGGGTCCACAGCCGGAACGCGGGGCGCAGGCCGCCCTCCTCCGGATGCCGGTTGAAGGGGGTCAGCCGGGTGTACCAGCCGTGGTCGTGGGAGACGTACGCGCCGGAGCGCAGCAACTTGAGGACGGGGCGGGAGAGCTCCGGGAGCTCGGCGAACACGTCGGCGACCGCGTCGAACCAGGCCGAGCCGCCGGCGCTGACGACGATCTCGTCGAGGTCCGCGGAGAACCGGCCCGCCTTGTCGAACTCCACGGCGAGCGCGGTGAGCCGGCGCAGGTACGCGTGGACGGAGTCGGGGTCGGCGCCCGGCACCTCGGCCTCGTAGCCGGCGACGCCGACCAGGCGCAGGGTGGTGGTGGCGGCGACGGCGTCGGCGACGGCGCGGCAGTCCTCGTCGGTACGGGCCCCGGTACGGGCGCCCTCGCCGGCGCCGAGCTCGACGACGACGTCGATGCGGGCGCCCGGGGTCCGGCCCTGGAGGGCGCGGTCCATGAGCTCGACCCCGCGCACGGAGTCGACGTAGCAGACGAAGTGGAAGCCGGGGTCGGTGGCGAGCTCGTCGGCGACCCAGCGCAGGGCGGCGGGATCGACGAGCTCGTTGGCGAGGAAGATCCGCTCGATGCCGAAGGCGCGGTAGACGCGGGCCTGGTGGGGGACGGCGGCGGTGATGCCCCACGCGCCGTACTCCAGCTGGCGCTGGAAGAGCTGGGGGGACATGCAGGTCTTGCCGTGCGGGGCGAAGGCCAGGTCGTGCCGGGCGGCGTAGGCGCCGAGCGCGGCGAGGTTGTGCTCCAGCGCGTCCGCGTCGAGGGTCAGGACGGGGGTGGTGAAGCCGCCGGTGTACAGATCCCGGCGCTCGGCGGCGAGCCGGCCGACGGTGAGGCCGTGCGTCTGGGCGTCCGGGGGGAGGCCCTTGAACCGGTGGTCGACCGGTTCGTCGGCAAGGTCCTTGACGGGGTCGCTGTCGCTGGCCATGCGGGGTGCCTCCCGGGGTTGCGCGTTGTGCAACGGTCGTTGCGTATACCACTGCACGCTGTCTAACATCCCGGGTGACGGCGGGTCAACGTCGCTCGGTGCGGCGCCGTTCCGGGGGCTCCGCCCCAGACCCCGCGCCTCAAACGCCGGCGAGGCTGGATGTTTCAGCCTCGCCGGCGTTTGAGCAGGGGGCACCTCCCAGCGGTAGCTGGGGGAAGGTCCGGGCGGAGCCCGGGGCGCCGGCGGAGCCGGTGGTCGTCGTGACCGTACGAGAGGACGCGGGATGAGCCAGTCCGTCGAGAGAGCACTCGGCATCCTGCCCCTGCTCGCGCGCGGCCCCGCCACGCTCGGCGAGGTCGCCGACGAGCTCGGCGTGCACAAGAGCACCGCGCTCCGCCTCCTGCGCACCCTGCACGAGCGCGGCTTCGTCTACCGCCGCCCCGACGGCCGCTACCGCCTCGGCGCGCAGCTCTTCGCCCTCGCCGCCGAGGCCATCGAGAACCTGGACGTCCGGGAGATCGCGCACCCCTACCTCGTCGAGCTGAACCGGGCCACCGGCCACACCGTTCACCTCGCCCTCCACCAGGACGACGAGGTCGTGTACGTCGACAAGGTCGACAGCCGCTACCCGGTCCGCATGTACTCCCGCATCGGCAGGCCCGTGCCCCTCACGGTCGCCGCCGTGGCCAAGCTGCTCCTCGCCGACCTGCCCGAGGCCGAGCTCCGAGCCCTCGCCGACCGGATCGAGTACCCCCGCTACACCGCCCGCTCCACCCCGGACGCGGCGGCCTTCCTGCGCGAACTGGACCTCGTACGGGCGCAGGGCTGGGCCACCGATCTCGGTGGGCACGAGGAGTCCATCAACTGCCTCGGGGCGCCCGTGCACGGGCCGGACGGGCGGGTCGTCGCGGCGCTGTCGGTCTCCGCGCCCGGCGTCGTGGTCCCCGCCGAGGGGCTGCTCGAACTGCTGCCGCAGGTGCTGCGTACCGCCGAAGCCATCAGCCAGGACTACTCAGGAACCCAGGAGCGCACGTGAGCGAGAAGATCGCCGTCACGCCCGACACCCACACCACCCCGCCCGCGAAGTTCTCGCACGGCGTGCGGAAGGGGAACATCCTCCAGGTCGCCGGCCAGGTCGGCTTCCTCCCCCACGTCGACGGGCAGCCGCCCACCCCCGCCGGTCCGACCCTGCGCGAGCAGACCCTCCAGACGCTGGAGAACGTCCGTTCCGTTCTGGAGGCCGGCGGTGCGGGCTGGGACGACGTGATGATGATCCGCGTCTACCTCACCGACACCGGGCACTTCGCCGAGATGAACGGCATCTACAACGCCTACTTCGAGGAGCAGGGTCTGAAGGAGGCCCCCGCCGCCCGCACCACCGTGTACGTGGGCCTGCCGGCCGGGCTGCTCATCGAGATCGACGCCCTCGCCGTCCTCGGCTGACGCGAGGTCGCGGCCGGACACGCGGCCCGATGCGCGGCCGGACGCGCGGCCGGACGCGTAGGTGGGGCGCCCCCCTGGCGGTGGGGCGCCCCCTTTCACACGGTCACGTGCCCCACAGGGTCACGGCGTCGCGCAGTACTGGGCTTCCTTGCCGATCGAGCGGTACATGCAGTCCGCGTTCTCCAGCAGCTGGAGCACCGCGTCCTTGTTGCGCGCGGTCTCGCGGTCGATGACCTCGTCCGGCGGGTAGAAACCGCCGCCGCCGCTCTCCGGGTACATCTCGAAGGTGTAGGAGAAGATCTTCTGGTCGCCCCACAGCCAGTCGTCGATCGTCCCGTCCGTGATGTACAGGTCGCTCGACTGCTCCGGCGTGTAGCCGTTGCTGGCCGCCATGCTGGTGCCGATCTTCTTGTAGACGGCGAGGTCGTCGGCGGTCAGGCCCGGGGCGGTGTCGTTGTAGGTGTAGCCGAAGGGCCACAGGACGAGCTCGCTGTAGGTGTGGAAGTCGATGCCGGCCTTGATCTGCTGCTTGCCGCCGACGATCCGGCTGCGGACGAAGTCGGCGACGACCTTGACCTCGGGCGCCGACTCGCCGGCCGCGCCCCGGTAGGTCTCGGAGCTCTTGCTGCTGCTGGAGCCGCCGCAGCAGCCGAACTTGTAGTTCCAGTTGCGGTTCTCGTCCGTGCCGACGTAGGAGGAGCCGGCGTTCGGCTGCCGGTTCTTGCGCCAGGAGCGGTAGGAGCCGGTGGCGATGTCGTACTCGCCGCCGTCCGGGTTGAGGTCCGGGATGATCCAGATCTCGCGGCCGTTGACCGCGCCCGCGACCCGGGAGTCGCTGCCGTACTTGGAGGTGAACTCCTTGAGCAGGTACAGGGACATCTCGACGGTCAGGTGCTCGCGCGCGTGCTGGTGTGCGGTGAAGAGCACCTCGGGCTCGGCCTCGTCCGTCGCGACGTTGTCGCTGATCTTGATGGCGATGAGGTCCCGGCCCTGGTGCGACTTTCCGATCACCCGCTTGCTCACGATCGCGGGGTACTGCGCGACGATCTGGTTGATCTCCGCCGTCGCCTCGGCGTAGTTGTGGTACTTCGAGTCCGCCGAGGGGAAGTCCATCGGGCTCGCCGCGATGCCGGGCAGCGAGCGGTCCGGGGGGCCGGGCAGGGCCGTCAGCCGGTAGCCGAGCTCCTTGAGCTTCTTCGCCTGCATGGTGTCGGCGCTGACCACGACGGTGTGGTCGTCCACCTCGTCGATCGAGACGCCCGTGCGGAGCAGGGCGGTGCGGTCGGCGGCGGTGGAGGGGCCGTGGATCCGGTACTGGACGATCGCCTCGTCCTGGGTGGCGGTGGAAGGGGTGGGTGGAGGGGAAGCCGTCGCGCTCATGCCGTAGGCGGGTGCGCCCAGCGCGAGCGCCAGCAGGGCCGCCGTGAGGGCGGCCCTTCGGCGGGTATGGAGCCGCATGCGTTCTCCTGGGTAGGGAGTGTGGGGGTAGCCGTGCGGACGCGCACAGCGTGCTCTCGTGGCATGTCCCGGTCAAGGACACGCTGTGCAGGCCGTACCGATCCGGCCACCCCCAGACGTACCGCCTACGGGAGCCCGTGGACCTTGGGACCCACCGAGTTCGACCAAGCACTACCCGCCTTGGCGTCCCAGTTGGTCGACCAGGTCATCGCACCTCGCAGCCCCGGGTAGGTCTTCGACGGCTTGAAGGAGCCGCAGTTCGTCCCCCGGGCCAGGCAGTCCAGGGCGTTGTTGACGACGGTCGGGGACACGTAGCCGCTGCCGGCGCCGCTGGGCGAGGCCGGGACACCGATGCCCACCTGCGAGGGATCGAGGCCGCCCTCCAGCTGGATGCAGGCGAGCGCGGTGAGGAAGTCGACCGAGCCCTGGGAGTAGACCTTGCCGTCGCAGCCGTTCATCGAGCCGCTGTTGTAGTACTGCATGTTGACGACGGTGAGGATGTCCTTGATGTTCAGCGCCGTCTTGAAGTAGCCGCCCTGTGTGGACTGCATGTCGATCGTCTGCGGGGCCATGGTGATGACGAGCGAGGAGCCGACCTTTGACGACAGCGAGCGCAGGGCCTGCGTCATGTAGGTGGGGTTCAGGCCGTTCTCGAGGTCGATGTCGATGCCGGTGAACCCGTACTCCTGCATCAGGGCGTACGCGGAGTTCGCGAGGTTGTTCGCGGAGGTCGAGTCGTTGACCGAGATGGTCCCCTTCTCGCCGCCGATCGAGAGGATGACCGACTTGCCGGCCGCCTTCTTCGCGGCGATGTCGGCCTTGAACCGGTCGACCGTGTAGCCGCCGAGGCCGGCCGAGTCGAGGTTGAAGGTGATGGCGCCGGGCGTGGTGGTGGCGTCGGCGAAGGAGACGGCGATGATGTCGTACTGCGCCGAGACGTCGGAGATCTTCTGGACCGTCGCGCCGTTGTCGAAGTTCTGCCAGTAGCCGGTCAGGGCGTGCTTGGGGACGCCCGGGCCGGGGCCCGGACCCGGGTCGGTGCCGGTGGTGGTGCCGGTCACCGGGGCGGACTTCGGGCCCTCGCCCGCCGCGTTGTACGCGCTCACCTGGAAGGAGTACGAGGTCGAGGCCGTGAGCCCGGTGATCTGGGTGGAGGCGGCGCCGCCGGTCACGGTTCTGACGCGGACGCCGTCCTGATACACGTAATAGCCGGTGGCCGAGCCGACCGCGTTCCACGAAAGGGTGAGGGCGTTCGCGCTCTGGCCGGAAACGGCCGCCCCGGCCGGGGCCCCGGGGACCGACGGGCCGGGGTCGGTGCCGCCTCCGCCGTCCGGACCGAAGACGCTGAACTCGTCGACGACGTAGGCCGGCTGGCCGTACCAGCCGTGCGTGTAGACGGTGACCTGGGTGGTGCCGGGGCCGGTGGTGAAGGTGGTGGAGAGCTTCTGCCAGCCGGAGCCAGACCCGGGCGTCCAGGTGGAGACGTCCTGGGTGCCGGTCCCGGTCGCGCCGAGATAGACGTAGCTGCCCTGGACCTGCGTGCTCAGCGTGTACGTCGAGTTCGGCTTGACCGTGACGGTCTGGCTGCAGCGGGCATTGTCCTGGCCCGCCGGGGTGGCCTTCAGGGCGCCGGATCCGGCGTAGACGGGCGAGGAGACGGAGGCGCCGGTTCCGCCGGTGCAGGACCAGTTGGCCAGACCCGACTCGAAGCCGCCGTTGCGGGCGACGTTCACGTCGGCGGCCTGTGCGGTACCGGCGGCGAGGGCGGACAGGGCGCCCGCGGTCAGGGTGACGGCGATGGGGAGGGCGAGGGAGCGTATCCGGTTCACGTGGGCTCCGGTGGGGGGAGGAAGAGGGGTGTGGGAAGAGGCGGACCGAGTGGGGTGGGTCCGACTCAAGGCGTTGGCTGCCAAGTTGGTCCAGACCAATCCCCGTGTCAAGGGTCTTCGCGATGTGGCTTGAAATGGCCCGCTATGCGATCCCTGTTGTCCGGGTTTCCGCCACCTGTGACACGTGCTGGTAGCACGGGAATCTTCAAGGCCCTGCCCCGCCAGGGGCGACGCGGATATGGTGCTGGAGCAAGGGGGAGCGGGTCGATCGGATGCGGTCGCGCAGTGTGGGCGCGGACGCGGGAAGTCCGTGACGACTCCGCGTCGAGTCCGCGTCAGGTCCGTGTCGAGCGCGCGTCGGGCACGTGAAGTGGCCGCGGCGTAAGGGGCGTACGGGATGTACGTGGGGGAACGGGGGAATGCGCGTGCCGACCGCCATCGCTGTCACCAGCGCCGATCTGGTACTTCCGGCCCCTGACCGGCACACGCCCGGGGCCGCCTTGCTGCACCCGCCCGAGCAGCTCGACCTGGAGGCCGCGCTCGCCGAGACGGGCGCCCTGCTGGAGCGGCACGGCCACCTCGTGGCCCTCGTACCGCCGTGGCTCCCGCGCTCCACCGTCCAGCGGCTGCACACCGTACGCGCCATCCTGGAAACCGACCGGATCGCGCTCCTCGGCATCGATCTGCCGCCGCTGGGAACGGCTCTGCTGGCACGTCAGCTGCGCCAGCTCAGCGTGTGCGACTTCAGCCCCGGAATCATCGCGTCCGCGGCCCGGCTGCTGTCCCACTACATCTACGCGGGCGCCCTGTTGGGCTCGGTCGCCAAACTCGACCGGGTCCGGGTGCCGGTCGGCCTCGGGGCGCACGCCAGGTCCTGGTCGCCGAGCGCGCAGTTCGCCGTCATGGCCCACCCGAAACCGCACCTGGCGAAGCTGAGCGGGGGCTCCCAGGGCGCGCACGGCCCCCGCAGCGGGGTGCTGCCGGCCGGGCCCGAGTTCGCCACGCACCTCACCTTCGCCCGCGGCCAGCTCACCTCCGACTGGGTCACGGCCGAACTGGCCCCCGCCTGGCAGGTCCAGGGCGTCCTGGAGAACCCGCTGCCGGCCTCGTCCCCCGGCTGGTGGGGCACTCCGAAACTCGTCGAGTTCGCCGCCGGCATCCCGGACCTGTCCGTGCTCTACCAGCTGGTCGCCTCGGTCCGCCGGGAGGAGTGCCGCTGGTGCGGCCTCGAACTCATCGGCGACCGCTGCGGCTTCTGCGCGGCGCCGCTCACCGCACCGCCGCCGCCCGCGCCCGCGAGCACCGCCCGTTCCAGACCCTGATCACTCGAACGCACGAATGAATGAAGAACGGCGAGGTAGGTAAGGCCCATGAACTCACGCCAGCGCCGCGGCGTCATCCTGCTGCTCCTGTCGGTCCTGTGCGCACTGGGGGCCTTCGCCGGAGTCCTCGTGGTGATCGGCGACGTCAACTCCAAGGTCGGCGCCGAGGTCGTCGCCTACCGGGCCAAGGGCGACATAGCCCCGTACAGCCCGCTGTCCGCCGGGCAGTTCGAGGAGGTCAGGATCCCCGAGCGGTGGCTGTCCGACACCGCCGTCTCCGACCTCGGCACACTCAAGGACAAGATCGCGCTCACCACGCTGAAGAAGGGCTCGCTGCTCCAGGCGGACATGTTCGTCGACCGGCCGCAGCTGCAGCCCGGTGAGCAGGAGATCGCCATCATGATCGACGCGGCCACGGGTGTGGCCGGCAAGATCACCTCCGGCGCCAAGGTCAACATCCTCGCCACCTTCAAGGGCGCCAAGGACACCGACCCCTCGCGGTCGGTGATCATCGTCGCCAACGCCCGGGTCCTGGGCGTCGGCAAGCTCACCGCCCTGGACAAGGACAGCGACCGCAAGGGCCCGGCCGAGGCCGTTCCGATCACCTTCGCCCTGAGCACCAAGGACACCCAGCGCGTCGCGTACGCCGAGTCCTTCGCGGAGCACGTACGCCTGGCCCTGGTGGCCCCCGGCACCGATTCGGCGCCCGCCCCGGGCGACCGCACGTACACCCTCGACGGGGACAGGTGAGGCCCGGATGACCACCCGAATCCTCCCCGCGGTCGGCGACCCGGACGCCGCGCGCGCCATCGTGACCCTGCTCAGCCAGCTCCCGGCCGCCGAGCCGGCCGCCCCCGTCCCGGACGCGACCACGCTCCTGGACACCCTCGCCCGGCTGGCCGCCGACTCCATCGACGAACTCCCCGAGGTCGTCCTCGTCCACGAACGGATCGGCCCGGTCCCCGCCCTGGAACTCATCCGGGAGGTCGCCCTGCGCTTCCCGGCGGTGGGCGTCGTCCTGGTCTCCTCGGACGCCGGCCCCGGGCTCTTCTCCGCCGCCATGGACTCGGGCGCGCGCGGCCTGATCGGCCTCCCGCTGTCCTACGAGGAACTGGCCGCCCGCGTCCAGGCCGCCGCCCAGTGGTCCGTGGGCGTACGCCGCCACCTGGGACGGGGCGCCGCCGCCGACGTCTTCACCGGTCCGGGCGGGCGGGTCGTCACCGTCACCGGGGCCAAGGGCGGCGTGGGCACCACCTTCACCGCCGTGCAGTTCGCGCTGGCCGCGGCCGCCTCGGGGCGGCGTACCGCACTGGTCGACCTGGACCTCCAGGCGGGCGACGTGGGCTCGTACCTCGACGTGCAGTTCCGGCGCTCCATCGCCGACCTCGCCGGGATCCAGGACATCTCCCCCCGGGTCCTCCAGGACGCCGTCTACGAGGACGCCTCGGGCCTGGCGCTCCTGCTGGCCCCGGCGGACGGGGAACGCGGCGAGGAGGTCGACGACCGGGCCGCCCGGCACATCGTCGCGGCCCTGCGCAGCCGCTACGAACTCGTCGTCGTCGACTGCGGGACCCAGGTCACCGGGGCGAACGCGGCGGCCGTGGAGATGGCGGACGTGGCGGTGCTGGTCACCACCCCGGACGTGGTCGCGGTCCGGGCGGCGAAGCGGATGGTCCGGATGTGGGAACGGCTCCAGGTGCGCAAGGCGGAGGACACGGCGATGGTCGTGAACCGCTGGAGCAAGCACACGGAGATCCAGCCCGCCCTGATCGAGAAGATCACCAAGACCCGCGCCACCCGCACCCCGGTCCCGGCCGCCTTCAAGGAACTCCAGGCCGTGGTCGACGCGGGCCGCGTCCAGGACCTCGACAACCGCTCGACGGTCAAACAGGCCCTGTGGACCCTGGCGGGCGAACTCGGCCTCCTGTCGACCCCGGACCCCACCCCGACCACCGCCACCACCCCGAGCGCCTCGCTCGCGGTCCGCGCGTCGGGCCCGGTGGCCCGCCTGCGCCGCGGCCGGGAGGGCTGACGGATGCCCGCCCGCAGACCGGGGCGCGGGGACCGGGGCCAGGTGGCGATCGAGTTCGTGGGCACGGTGCCGCTGATCCTGCTGCTGGTGGCGGCGGTGTGGGAGTGCGTACTGATCGGCTACGCCTTCTCCCTGGCGGGCAACGCGGCGGACGAGGCGGCGCGGGCGGGGGCGGTGCACGGGGATGCCGCCTGTATGGCGGCGGCGCGGAAACACATCGGGGAGGCATGGAACATGCCGCCTGCCGAATGCGGCAAGTCGGGCGACATCTACAAGGCGAAGGTCACCCTGGGCATCCCGGTCTTCTTCCCGGGCCTCGACTTCGGCGAGATCGACGGCACCGGCGGCGCCGCGCTGGAGAAGGAGGCCGAGTGACATGAGGCGGCGCATCCGTTCCGACCGGGGCCAAGTGGCCCTGGAGTACATCGGCTTCGTGCCGATCCTGCTGTTCGTCGCGCTGTGCGGGATCCAGCTGGGCTGGGTCGCGTACGTCCACGAGCAGGCGGACACCGCCGCCCGTACGGCGGCGCGCGTGGAGGCCCAGCACCCGGGACGGGGGGAGGCGGCCGGGCACGCCGCCATCCGCGAGGGGCTCCCGGCGACGGTGGTCGTGCCCCC
This sequence comes from Streptomyces sp. BF23-19, assembly GCF_041106355.1. Taxonomy (NCBI): domain Bacteria; kingdom Bacillati; phylum Actinomycetota; class Actinomycetes; order Kitasatosporales; family Streptomycetaceae; genus Streptomyces; species Streptomyces sp. BF23-19. Next base: position 98,757 of record NZ_JBGBPT010000016.1, read on the forward strand.
GGGCGGCGACGCGGTGACCGCGACCGTGACCATCCGGATCAACTCGATCATCCCCGGGCTCAAGATCGAGGACGCCAAAGCCACGGCGGTCATGCCCAACGACGACCCGAAGGTGACCGGACCATGAGCCTGCGTTCCCGGGTCAACACCCCCGACGACCGCCACAGCCCGCGCGAGGACGGACGGCTCGTCTCCTCCTACCGCGCCAAGCTGCTGGAGGAGATCGACCTCGCCGAGATGTCCGCGCTCGCGCCCGCCGAGCGCCGGGCGCGCCTGGAGCGCGTACTCGGCCACATCATCAGCCGGGAAGGGCCCGTCCTCTCCACGGTCGAGCGCGCCCAGCTGATCCGCCGCGTCGTCGACGAGGCCCTCGGGCTCGGCGTGCTCGAACCGCTCCTCGAAGACGCCTCGATCTCCGAGATCATGGTCAACGGCCCCGACCACATCTACGTGGAACGCGCCGGCCGGGTCGAACAGCTCCCCATCCGCTTCGCCTCGCACGAGCAGCTGATGCAGACCATCGAGCGCATCGTCTCCACCGTCAACCGGCGTGTGGACGAGGCCAATCCGATGGTCGACGCGCGCCTCCCCAGCGGCGAGCGCGTCAACGTCATCATTCCGCCGCTCTCCCTGACCGGCGCCACCCTCACCATCCGCCGCTTCCCGCGTGCCTTCACCCTGCACGAGATGATCGCGCTCGGCTCGCTCGACGAGCAGATGCTGCTCCTGCTCTCCGGCCTGGTCGCGGCGAAGATGAACGTGATCGTCTCCGGAGCCACCGGCACCGGCAAGACCACCCTCCTCAACGCCCTCTCCGGCCTGATCCCGGAGGGCGAACGCATCATCACCATCGAGGACTCGGCCGAACTCCAGCTCCAGCAGGCCCACGTCATCCGCCTCGAATCCCGTCCCGCGAACGTGGAGGGCAAGGGCCAGATCACCATCCGCGACCTGGTCCGCAACTCCCTGCGCATGCGCCCCGACCGCATCATCGTCGGCGAGGTCCGCGGCGGCGAGACCCTCGACATGCTCCAGGCGATGTCCACCGGCCACGACGGCTCCCTGGCCACCGTCCACGCCAACAGTTCCTCGGACGCCCTGATGCGCCTGCAGACCCTCGCCTCCATGTCGGAGGTCGAGATCCCCTTCGAAGCCCTACAGGACCAGATCAACAGCGCGGTGAACGTCATCGTCCAGCTCACCCGCTTCGGCGACGGCTCGCGCCGCATCACCGAGATCTCCGTCCTCGAATCGCACGGCCGCGAGCCCTTCCGGATCACCACGGTCTGCCGCTTCGGGGCCCAGCCGATGGGGGCGGACGGCCGCGTCCGCGGCTACTTCGAGTACTACCCACTGCCCCGCCGGATCGCCGAACGCCTCTACATGAACAACCAGCCCATCCCGCAGGCCTTCGGCGTCGCGCCGGAAGACCCCCTGACCGCCCGCATCACCCGGACCGCCCTGTGAACCCACTCGTCCTCGCCACCCTCGGCGCCACGCTGCTCGCCTGCGTACTGGTCGTCGCCGGCCTCCAGGCGTACATGGCCGGCCGCGCCCAGCGCGCCGCCCTCATCGAACGCCTCTCGGCGAGCGGTGTCCCAGAGCCCGCCGGCCGGCGCCGCCGCTTCCCGTCGGTCGACCGGCGGCTGCGCAAGACGAAGCTCGGCCGCCGGATCGAGCTGAAGCTGGCGACCACCGGCCTGGACCTCACCCCCGGCGAGTTCTTCGTCTACATGCTGGGCTCGATCGCGGGGGTCTGGCTCATCGCCTCCTCCCTCCTCGCACCGTTCTTCGGCCCGGTGGCGGGCGCCATCGGCATCTGGGCGGCGAACGCCTTCCTCAACTGGCAACGGGCGCGCCGTACGGAACGGTTCATCAACCAACTCCCGGACCTGGCCCGCATCCTCGCCAACGCCACCCAGGCCGGACTGGCGCTGCGCACGGCCATCGGTATCGCCGCCGAGGAGCTGGAGGCACCGGCCGGCGAGGAACTGGCGCGCGTCGCCGACCGCCTCGCGGTCGGCCATTCGATCGACGACTCCCTCGGCGAACTCACCGAGCGCCTGCCCTCCCGCGAACTAGTCGTCCTCGTCTCCACGCTCGTCCTCTCCGCCCGCGCGGGCGGCGCGATCGTCGACAGCCTGCGCAACCTCACGGTGACGCTGGAGCAGCGCAAGGAGACCCGCAGGGAGATCCGTACCCAGCTGTCCCAGGTGACGGTGACGGCGTACCTGGTCCCCGCCATCGGCCTCGGGTCCCTGCTGCTGGTCGACCTGATGATGCCGGGCGCCCTGGACCGGATGACGGGCGCGTTCATCGGCCAGACGGCGGTACTCATCGCCCTCGGTCTCTTCGCCCTGGGGTTCATCCTCATCCGCCGCCTGTCGAAGATCGACGTGTGAGGGGGCGGACGGGACGATGATCGGACTCCTTCTCGCACTGGCCGTGGCCCTGTCGGTCCTCGGCGCGTTCCACGGCATCCGCCTCTACCGCGCGGACGTGAAGCTGCCCACGGACCTCGCGCTCGCCCTGGAGGTCGGTGCCACCCGTACGACGGCGGTCGGCTCCCTGGTGGACCGGATGGGCATCCGCTGGGCCCCGGCGGTGCTGCGCCTGATGGGGCCGGCGCGGGTGGCCCGCAAGCGCCGCCAGATCGACATGGCGGGCAACCCGGCCGGCCTCACGATCGACCGCTACGCGGCCCGGCGGGCGGTGTACGGGGCCCTGGGCGCCCTCGGCGCCTTCTCAATGCTGATCAACGGGCAGCTGGTCGCCGCACTCCTCATGGTGGCCTTCGGACTCTTCTGGATCGAGGCCGGCCTGTGGTCGGCGATCCGGGTCCGCCGCGACCACATCGAGCGGACCTTGCCGGACTTCCTGGACGTGCTCGCGGTCGTCGTCAGCGCCGGGCTGGGCTTCCGGCAGGCGCTGGAACGGGTGGCGGACAAGTACGAAGGCCCCTGGGCCGACGAAATCCGCATCACACTGCAGCAGATGAACATGGGCGTCAGCCGCCGCCAGGCCTTCGACGAGTTGCGACGGCGCAACGACAGCGAACAGGTCGCGCAGTTCGTGACGGCCCTCCAGCAGGGCGAGGAGCTCGGCTCGCCGATCGTCGAGACCCTGATCGCGATCGCCGAGGACATGCGCCGCACCGATACCCAGAACGCCCGCCGCCGCGCGGCCCGGGCCGTCCCGAAGGCTACGTTCGCGGTGACCATGTTCATGCTCCCCGGCACGCTGATCCTGCTGGTCTGCGGCTTCGTCTACGGCGCGAACGTAGACTTCGGCGCGCTCTTCGGGGGTGGCTGAGCGATGGCGCGGCTGAGCGTGCTCATCGCCGACGGCAACCCGGTCATCAGGGCGGGCCTGGCGGCCCTGCTTCGCACGGCCGAGGACCTCGACGTCATCGCCCAGGCGGCGGACGGGCGCGAAGCACTGAGCCTGACCCGCCGGCACGCCCCGGACGTGATCCTGCTGGACGTCCGGATGCCGGGGGTGGACGGAATCTCGGCGCTGCCGCACCTGGTGCAGCTGGCTCCCGTACTGATGCTGACGTACAGCAGGGAAGCCGAAATCATCTGCGAGGCACTGTCGTTGGGGGCCGGCGGCTACCTCGTACACGGCGAGTTCACCGCGGACGACCTGCTCCGGGCGGTACGCGACGCCCCACTGGGCCGCCCCCACTTCACCCCGACGGCGGCGAGCGCGCTTCTCGCGGAGCTCCGGTCCTCTTCGCATCCGCAACGAGTTGTGGCACAGTCTTCTGAGCGGATGCACAACTCTGTTGTCTTTGGGCTGAGTTCCCGGGAGGTAGAGATCATGGATCTGATCGCGTCCGGGATGAGCAACCAGCGGATCGCGGCGGCCTGCTTCATCAGCGAGAAGACGGTCAAGAACCACATCAACCGCATCTTCGCGAAGCTCCAGAGCGCCACGCGCAGCGAGGCGATAGCCCGCTGGCTGGGAACCGCCCGTCCAGGAGTGACCGGTCATGGGTAGACGGAGTGCGCAGTGGGTCCGTAATTGGGCCCCGGGACCCTTGGTGACGGCTGGTGACTCGCCGTACCGTCCGCAGATCGACACCGGTACCGGCCCGGGAGGGAACCCCCATGTTGCAGAACACCGTGGCGAGGATGTGCAAGCGGTACGAAGGCAAGGGTGCGAGAGATCGAGGCCAGACGGCATTCGAGTACCTGGGGATCATTCTGGTGGTCGTCGTGATCATCGGTGCGATCATCGGTACCGGCATCGGCCAGGCCATTACGACGAAGATCACTGCTGCCGTCGCGAGCATCACGGCAGGAAGGTGACATGGAGCCGATTCGGCGGTGACCGCGGGCAGGCCTTCCCCATTTACGCCGTGGTCGTAGCGGGTCTCCTCTTCGCTGCTCTGGCGTACTTCACCATCGGCAAGGCGGCGATCGTCCGCAGCGATGCGCAGGGAGCTGCGGACGCCGCCGCACTCGCGGCGGCTCGCGAGGCCAGAGACACCCTGGTGCCAGGCCTCGACCTCGCCACCCTCTCGCCGGAGGAGTGGGAACAGGTCCTGCTGGGCAATCGATTCGACCCGTACGGAGATGCCTGTGGGGCCGCGCAGGACTTCGCCGCCATGAACGAGGCGACGGTGACGTGCGAGCGGTCGGGCACCCGGTTCAGCGTCCGGTCGAGGACGAACGGAACGGTGGGGGACTCTGTCGTCCCCGGAACGAGCGGACAGCACGGCGAAGCGGATGCGAGAGCGGAGATCATTCCTCGCTGTCACGTCAAACCTGGGGGGTCGGGGAGCGGCGGCTCGGCGCCGACACCAGCACCGGAGCCGCCCGGTCCGATCAAGTTCTCCTGCACCAAGGGGCTCGTCGTGGACTACGACCCCGCCCGACCGCGCGCGTGGCGTTCGCTGGCTGCGGCTCTGTTCGATATACGCCTGATCGACTGATGACCGAGAGACAAGGAAGCCAAGTACATGAGTGTTCGGCGGCGCGCGGCCCACGGGAAGGCGGCTGTGGGGATGGTGGCGGTCCTGGCCTTTGCCCTGACCGGGTGCGGGGGTGAGGGTAAGTCGGACAAGCCTGCTGTGTCGACGTCGGCGAAGCCGAAGGGCGGTGGCGAGACGTCCCCGTCCGGAGCGGTGAAGAGTGCCGATGCCCCGCCGACTCAGGTCATCGCCACGGTGAACGGCGAGGCGGGCATGGTGCTGACGATCAACAAGGCCGCCCGGGACGCCGGAGGATTCCTCACCGTCGAAGGGCAGTTGAAGAACACCGGCAGTGCCGCGTACGTGAACACCGCGCCCTGGCGCGGCAACGAGCTTAACTCCAGTGGAGTATCCGTGGCCGGCGTGACCTTGGTCGACAAGGTCGGCAAGAAGCGGTACTACGTTCTCAGGGACACCGATGGCCGGTGCCTGTGCACGACTGGGCTGAACATCATCGAAGCTGGCCAGACCATGCCGTTCTTCGCGCAGTTCCCCGCTCCTCCGACCAGCACCGTTGAGGTGGACCTCAGCCTCCCCACCTTCGCCACGGCGACCGTCAAACTCTCCGGGTGACCCCATGACCAAACGCCACCGCGTCCTCGCCGCAACAGCCGTCGTCGGGCTCCTCATTGCCGGTGTTCAATCAGTGGGTGCGGCGGCCGCCCATGCCGACGACGTCAAGCCGTCCGTACCTCCGGGCTCCGAGCCGTCCGCCTCCGCACCGGTGCAGATCGACTCCAACGCCCCCGGGCTGAAGATCCCGCAGGGTGGGACGCTCGCGCCCGTCAAGGTGCTGGACATCGCCGAGGTCGTCGAAGACCTCGGCGGGGAGCAGCGGCGGCAGGAGACCAATCAGACCGTCATGATGGCGCTGCAGTCCGAGGTGCTGTTCCCGGAGAACAGCGCCGTCTTCAACGCGCAGGCCGCCGCCCGGATCCAGGCCATCGCCAACGAGATCAACACGCAGAAGGCGACCCGCATCCGCGTCTTCGGGTTCACCGACGACCAGGGCAGCTACGAGCACGGCAAGGAGCTCTCCAAGCAGCGGGCCGACGCCGTGCAGGCCGAGCTGGCCAAGACCGTCACCAACCCCAGCGTGGTCTTCGACGTCCGCGGCTACAGCGAGGACTACCCGATCGCCGACAACGGCACGGAGGAAGGCCGCAAGAAGAACCGCCGCGTCGAGATCACCTTCCCCCGCAGCGCAGGCGACGGCTAGGGAGCCGGCGGCTTCCCGACGTCCCCCTCCAGCCCGGCCCAGAGGTAGATCCGGGTGGTGCCGGGCTGGAACTCGTGTGCGTAGACGGTCGTACAGAACTGGACGGCCTTTGCTTCGGGCGTTTCCACGTCACCACGGCAGACGTCCCTGACACGCATTCCGTCAGCGAAGGTCTCGGGCTCGGGCAGCCCGAGGTGACTGAAGCCGTCGCTGCGGGTGTATCCCGGAGCCTTCGGCTTGTCATTGGGGAACATCTTCTTGCCCGGCGGCACCAGCGGCTGCAGGAAGCTGTTGGCCTCCGCCGTCGTCACCGTGAAGGTGAGCAGCCCGACGTCGTACTGCGAACTGGTCTTGAATCCGACCCGGCGGTCCGTCGCCGCCTGCGGCACCTGGAACCCCATCACCCCGGCCATCCACTCGGGTGTGGCGTTCTCCTCCCAGCAGCACTTCGTGTCGTGCTCCATCAGCCGCTGCCAGGTGATCGCACCCAGCACGAGCATGACGGCATATCCGAGGCCGCACAGCCCGGCGAACACACCCGCACCGACCGCGAGACGTCGCCTCCAGGACCACTTCTGCTTCCGGGGCCCGACCTGGGCAAGGGAATCGTTCATCGTCCGAGCTCTCCTTCCCCGTCTCTCACATGGCGACCTGGATCGCTTCGCTCGCCTGTCCGGCCGGGGTCGTCGGGTCCGGGCAATGCCGATCCGGTGCCCAGAAGCTCGTAGTGCTTGACCGAACTGCTGCCCGCCATGTCGAACTCCTGGGCCAGGCCGACCTTGTGCTGTTGGCCCATCTCGCCGTCGGGAATGTATACCGGCCCGACGTCGACGCCCTTGCCCTCGTCCCAGTTGTACCGGTCCCAGACGTTGACCTGGTAGTCCAGTCCGACCACCGGCTGACCGTCGGACCCCGGTACGACGGTCACCACGCCCGTCACGTTCGACCGGGCGGAGCCGACCGCGTAGAACCAGTTCGGATCAGTCTCCTTGGTGAAGGAGTAGTCCTTGCCGCTCGGTGTCTCGACCGGTATGGCGACGGGTCGCCCACCGTTCCTCTGGAACTCCGCCAGCGCCTGCTCGCGCCAATCAGTCTCGTTGTCCAGTAGGTGCTTACGGTCTATGTGTGTCTGGAAGCCCTGGTTGTCGTTGAGCATCTTGTCGACCGGGAGCTTCATGAACTCGCCCCCGTTGGCGAGGTAGTGGTGCATGTGCCGTGAGGCATCGGTCAAGCCGAACATGTCCGCGCCGTCGACGAGCGCCCCTGCCTTCGCGTGGTTGGCCCAGTCGCCCAGCCCCGGATCCTTCTCGCCGTGCTTGCCGGAACCCCGGTCCGTAGCCACGTTCTTGACCGACGGATTGAAGAGTCCGGCGGCCAGGAGATCGTCCTTGTGCGCCGTCCACAGCTGTGCACGGGCGTCAGGGCTGAGCGACTGCCACAGCCGGCGCAGCTCGGCCTCCTGGGCCGGCTTCGCGTCTCCGCCCAGAGCGGCCAGTTTCATGGCCCGCGGCAACTGGTCCTGGTCCAGCGAGGTGTAGGTGGCGTGGCCTGCGTTGTGCGGGTCGGCGCCGTGGCTGGAGCGCAGGGCGCGAGTCGTGGCGGCGTCCACCTCGGCCGCGTGGGTGACCAGGCTGGTGAGGGTGTCGGCGTACCAGCGCATCATGTCCTGGGTCCGCTGGGAGGTGCCCCTGGCGTCGCAGATCGAGGACTCCACCCGGACCTTGCCGCCTCCGGCATCGGACACCAGCAGCCCAGGATCGGGCTCGGAGTCACGTAGGGGATCCCCCGCGCGCGCCTCCTCCGCAAGGTCCTTCGCCCGCTTCTGGAGCCGTGTCAGTTCCGCGTGCGCGTCGGCGAGTACGGCGTGGATGCTCTTGGCCTCGCTCTGGAGGTCGGCGACCTCCTTGGTGGCGCTGCGTACGAACTCCCGGGTGACCGTCGCGTTGACGCCCTCCCAGCGGGCGGCTTCCGATTTCTTCAGGAGGCCGTCGCGCACCGTGCCCTGCAGTTTCCCAAGCTCTTCCTCGGCCGTCTTCCACTCCGTGACGGCTTCGTTCAGCTTGCCGAGGTCGAGCGTGATGAGGTCGGTCCACGTGAAGGTCACTTCACGTACCCCTGTATCTCGGAGACCGACATCGCGGAGCCGTTGCGATGGCGCAGGCTCGCGGCGATCGCCTCGTCGTTGTTCGCGTGGGACTTCTTGGAGAAGTCGAGGTGGTTGGAGATGTGCGCGTACATCTGCAGCACCGTCTTGGCCTGTGAGTCCCAGGTGGACAGGGTCGCCGACAGCTCCGAACCCATGGTCAGGTTGCGGGCGGAGCATTCCGTAGCCGCCCGGGAGGTCGCGCCGGACCCCGCGATATCCGTCCTCTTGCGCAGCTGGTCGTGGAGGATGAAGGCCTCGTGCCCCACCGCACCCAAGTCGTCCTGCGTGACTACCAAGTCGTGCGAGGAGCCGCTCGCCGACGCCTTGGCGTCCGCCCATTCCTTGTCGAATGTCACTGGTCCGCCCCCGGGTATGCAACGTGGAAGCGTTCACCCTAGCAATGGATCAAGCCTGCAGTAGCTGATCATTCCACCAACTCCCTTGGCCCGGTGCCGTTGCTTCGCCTGAGGCCCGGTGCCGGCCGGGCGCTCCTTCGCAAACGCGGCCGCCCCCGAAACCCCGTCGGCGCCCCGTCACACGACAGCCGGGTCTGCCACGCCGAGGTGCCATGACGGCGTACGAAGTGCTGCTGATCGGCAGCGGATCGGGTGTGGGGAAATCCACGCTCGGCTGGGAGGTCTCGGAACTGCTGCGCGGCCGTGGGACGGCGCACCGCTGCATGGAGGGCGACTTCCTCGACCAGATCCATCCGGCCCCCGAGGGCGACCCGGACCGTGCGGCCATCGCCGAGCGGAACCTCGCCTCGATCTGGGCGAACTACTCCGCCCTGGGGCAAGACCGCCGCGTCTACACCGACACCGTGAGCATTCCCGACCTCCCGCTGATCCACCGGGCCATGGGTGGTGACGGCCCGATCCGTACGACGTGCGTGCTGCTCACGGCATGCGAGGAGACCGTGCGGGAGCGGTTGGCCCGGCGGGAGATCGGCTCGCAGCTCGCGGTCCACGTCACGCGCAGCCGGCGGGCCGCGGCCCTGCTGGGGCGTGACGCGCCGCCGGGGACGGTCCGTGTCGCCACGGCCGGCCGGTCGGCGCCGTGGATCGCGCGGCGGGTCGTGGAGGCCGCGGCCTGGTGAGGCCGGGCCGGCCTCAGTCGGCCAGCAGGTGGTCGGCCTTGCCCGCCTTGATGTCCCGGATCAGCTGGCGGAGGGCGTCGGCGGTGTCGGTGAGGTACGTGGCTTCCGCGCCCGCGACGGCGATGTAGCTCTTGCCGTCCCCGTCCACCCCTATTCGGTAGCAGTTGTTTCCTTCGCCGCAGTACGGGTCTTCCCAGGTGACGTCGGCCATCTGTGGCTCCTCAAAGGTCGCGGGCGATCGTGTGGATGAAGTCGCGGGACGCGTCCTCGGACAGCGCGTGCTGGTCCATCCAACGGAGATGGGAACGGTACTTCGCGAGCTGTGACGCGTCGTGGGTGAAATCCGGGCCGTGCGCCGAGTCCAGCTGCACCGTGTCGAGCAGGCGCACGGGGCCCTCGGCGTAGAGCATCGCGTGGCCGGCGCCGGGGAAGGCCCCAGCCTCCACGGACAACACGCGCAGCGTGATGTTGTCCCGCTCCGACACCGTGCACAGGTGTTCCAGCTGCTCCCGGGTGGCCCGGCGGCCGCCGAACTGCATGCGCAGGGCGGCCTCGTGTACGTACCCCGTGTATGGCCGGGCGCCGTCGCCTTCGAGCACCTGCTGCCGCTGCATGCGGTGGGCCACCCGCAGTTCGACCTCCGATGCCGGGGGTGCCGGGATCACGGAGCCGAAAACGGCTCGGGCGTAGGTGCCCTGGTGCAGCAGCCCTGGAAGGTGCACCGTCTGTACCGTGTGCAGGCGCTTGGCGTGCCATTCCAGCTCGGAGACGTCCAGCAGCCCGGCCGGGATCGTTCCCCGGTAGGCCTCCCACCAACCGCGTTCCGGCGGATGCGCCAGAGCGGCCAGGCCGGCGACGTACACCTCGTCCGTCATGCCGCAGTGGCTCGCGAGGGTGTGCAGCCGCTCCGCGCTGACGGCCCGTAGGCCTTGTTCGATCGCGGACAGCTGTGAGCGGCTGACGTTGAGCACCCCGGCGGCCGCCTCGGCGGAGACGTCTGCCGCGGCGCGCATGCGGCGCAACTCCGAGCCCACACGCCGCTGTCGTGCCGTCGGGGAAGTCCTGGCTGTCATGCCTGCAGTCTGCCGGTTGCGGTGCCACCTGACGAAGGTCCGGCAATTTTCGCGACTAGGGGTGCAATTGTGCCCGCGTCGCCTACATTAAGTGATGCATCGCTCACGCAGCGGGAGTTGAAGTGCATCGCCGCAGCATGCCTCGGGCCTCGGCGACGAGCCACGCTCCCGGGCCCCGCGTCAGCCATCCGTGCGCGTCGAACTCGCCGTAGTCACCTCCGACCTCAGGGAGTCCGCGATGTCCACCCACCCCTTCATCGTCTGTCCGTTGTCCCCGCCCGAGCCCGCTGGGGACGGGCCGCCTGCGCTCGACACGCTCACGTGCAGCCTCACCGTGCCCGGGGCTCCGCACAGCGCCCAGATCGCGCGGGCCGCCGTAGGGTCCGTCCTGCACGCGTACCGGCTCGATCCGCTGGTGCCCGCCGCCGGGCAAGTCACCGGGGAACTGGTCGCCGCAGCATGGAAGTTGGACCCCGGGCGGAGTCTCTACCTGTCCGTCCGCTACCGGGACGACTCGCTCCGGCTGACCGTCTACGACGGCCACGCGCCCCATGCCCACCCTCGCCTCGCCGCCCACTGCGAGGCCCGGCGGCGGACGGCGCTGCGGCTCATGGGTGCGGTGGTCCGGGAGTGCGGCGGGGCCTGGGGTTTCGGGGAGTCCCGCGAGCCCGGCGGCGGTACCCGGACCTGGGCGAGCTTGCCGAGGTCCGGGACCGCTGCGTACCTCGTCGGCTGACCGGCACGCGGTGCGCATCAAGAGGCAGTCAAGAAGATCCGCCGGCCCCCCGGTCGTGGGTGCGGGTGGGTCCTACTAGCCGGTCGGACTACGGGGGTTGCCGCGCCGGAGGCGGCCGCGGGAGGCCTCCACGATCGTTCCGAGGACGAGCGACTGGGCCAGTACGCAGAGGACGAGTTCGGTGATGAAGAGCCATGCCGCGGGTTGGCCATCCCCGGGGGCCGTGCCATGGGCCAGTCCCACGAAGAGGAACAGCGGGAACGCGCACAGGGCGGGCAGCACCCATACGAAGCCGGGGTCCTGGGCGAACAGCGTGACGGCCGTCGCGACGGCCACGGCGACGCCGACGAGGCCCAGGTAGATCAGCGAAGCGGGGTTGGCGAAGGTCAGGCGGACGAGCGTGCGAGCGGTCATGGATTTCCCCAGGCTGTGTGGACTCCCTCCATGATCGGAAGTACGTGGGGGCTTGTCGTGAGTACCCCTACCCAGAACGGTGCGCACGGTCCGGCCCCTCCCCTGTCGGGGCCGGACAGCGGCAGCTCCGGTGCGCGGGATCAGCCGAACTGGCCCGGCTGGTAGTCGCCCGCCGGCTGCTGGACGATCACGTTCATCCGGTTGTACGCGTTGATCAGTGCGATGAGGGTGACCAGTGCGGCCAGCTGGTCCTCGTCGTAGTACTTGGCGGCGTCGGCCCAGGCCTCGTCCGTGACGCCGCCGGCCGCGTCGGCGATGCGGGTGCCCTGCTCGGCCAGTTCCAGGGCCGCCCGCTCGGCGTCGGTGAACACCTTCGCCTCGCGCCAGGCCGCGACCAGGTTCAGCCGTACCGGGTCCTCCCCGGCGTGCGAGGCGTCCTTGAAGTGCATGTCGGTGCAGAACCCGCAGCCGTTGATCTGGCTGGCCCGGAGTTTCACGAGTTCCTGCGTGGCGTGCGGCAGGGTCGAGTCCGAGATGACCTTGCCCGCGGAGTTGATGTACCGGGCGAACTTGGTCGCGACCGCGTTGCCGTAGAAGTTGAGGCGCGCTTCCATCGTGATCTCCTTGCTGTGTCGACCGTTACACAGCTCTGACGGAAAACGCGGCCCGGATGTGACAGTCCTACGGGACGAGGTGACGTGACCTGCGTCACTCCCCCAGGAGGAGCTCCGCGATCTCCCGGGCCCGGCGGGCCGGCTCCGGGCCGGGAGAGAGGGCGGCCACCGCCGTCGCCCCCTCGGTCAGGATCAGGAGCCGGTCGGCGAGGGCGGGGTCGGCGGTCAGGTCGGCCAGTAGCGCGTGGAGTTCCACCTTGTGGATGCGGACGATCTCCGGGGCCGCCGCCCCCAGTTCCCCGTACGCGTTGAGGAACGCGCAGCCCCGGAAGTCGGGCTCGGTGAACCAGTCCGCCAGCCAGTCGAAGACCGCGAGCACGCGTGCCCGCGGCTGCGCCGGGGCGAGGGCCGCGGTGCGCAGGGAGTCCAGCCAGCGCCGGTCGCGGCGTTCCAGGTAGGCCGCGACCAGCGAGTCCTTGGCCGGGAAGACCCGGTAGAGGCGCTTGAGGGGGACCCCCGACTGGGTGCGGATGCGGTCCATGCCGACGGCCTGGATGCCGTGCCGGTAGAACAGCTCCTCCGCCGCGTCCAGCAGTCGGGTCCGCGCCTCTTCATCGTCCATGAGGGCAGGGTAGCCCGTTTCCCCTTGTGGCGAGAACGTGCGTTCTCGTATGGTGGGCGGCGAGGAGAACGCTCGTTCTCATTCCTCTCGCCCTTCTCCCCTCCGGAGGATCCGCCGTGACACGTCCGCCCCTGCCGCCCTTCACCGAAGAGTCCGCCCGTGCCAAGGTCCAGGCCGCCGAGGACGCCTGGAACAGCCGCGATCCCGAGCGCGTCGCCCTCGCGTACACAGAGGACTCGGTCTGGCGGAACCGCGACCGCTTCCTCACCGGCCGCGCCGAGATCCGCGCGTTCCTCGCCGGCAAGTGGGAGCGCGAGCTCGACTACCGGCTCCGCAAGGAGCTGTGGGCCTTCACCGGCAACCGCATCTCCGTCCGCTTCGAGTACGAGTGGCACGACGCCGCCGGCCAGTGGTTCCGCAGCCACGGCAACGAGCAGTGGGAGTTCGACGACGACGGCCTGATGAGGCGGCGCGAGGCGAGCATCAACGACGTCCCGATCGCCGCCGAGGACCGCCGCCTCGTCTGATCCGTCGGCACCCCCCGGCGCCGGTCCGGTGCTGCGTACGTCCGCTCCTCGATCGTCCCGGCAGGGTCCGCCATCTCGATGGCCAGGCTCCTGCTCGCGGGTTCACCCGGAGGCCGGGTCGGGCGACTCTCCGCGCAGCTCGGTGGGTGCCGACGGGGCCGGCAGGCGCGGGTCCCCGTTGCTGTCCAGGGGGGTACCCGGAGGGTAGCGGGCGCAGTCGGCGTGCGCGGCGACTTCGAGGCGGTCGCCGGGGTACGTCGTGAGCGAGATGGTCCGGCCGGCGCCGGGGAGTTCGAGGCGCAACCCGGCCTGGTGGAGGTGGGGCGAGTTCTCGTAGTCCGTGACCTTCCAGCCCTGCTGCGTCAGGGCCTTCCTCACCCGCTCGAGCGCGGGCTCCGCCTCGGCGCGCGGGACACCCCTCAGCCCCCATGTGTCGCTCACCGTGACGACACCAGGGGCTTCCGGCGGATAGGCGATCCCGCGCTGGGACCAGTGGCGCATGCCCCGGAGGTGGCAGTCGTCGCCCTCGGCCACCAGACCGGCGCCGGGCCAGTCGGCCAGTTCGGCGCGCGGCAGGCCGAGCGCGGCGTACACGGACTGCGTGTGGCCCTCCAGCTCCCGGGCCGTGGCGGCGGGGTCGGTGACCGGATATGCAGTTCCGTTCCAGATCGGCGGGAAAAACCGCGCGAACCCCACCAAGCCGCCCGCCACGGCGGCCAGGGCCAGCCCGGCAACCGACGCCACGCGGATCTTCCGGCGCCGTGTGGGCGAGGGGGCGGGGGTGGGGGCGGGGGGTCGCTGTGTCATGCCGACACCTTCCACCGGGCATCGGGAGGAGGGCATGAGTAGCCGCACTCAACCGCCACCTCGCCCGTACTCAGGTGCTCGGCGCGTGCCGCGGAGTGCGCACCGCGCCGCCCCCTATGCCTGGTGGTGAGCCTGGGTGATGAGGTCCGTGGCGACCTCCAGGGCCGCCAGGCGGGTCTCCTCCGGATTCCCCTCCACGTGCTGGAGGAACATCATCCCGGCGTGCAGGGTGAAGAGCGCGCTGACGCAGCGGACCTGGTCCGTCAGCGGGCCGTCCTGTGTGCGGAGCAGTTCCACCAGGGTGAAGAGCCGCTTCTTCACCGTCTCGCCGATGCTGAGCTCGCGCGTCGTCGCCTGGTTCTCCTGCATGAAGCGGTACAGCACGGCGCCGCCCGCCATCGCCTCGCTGTAGCGGCGCAGCACCTCGCGCTTGGTCTCCAGCGTGCGCGGCTGACCCTCCGCCCACGTGATCAGCTCGTCGATGGGCCGTGTCAGGTCCTCGAAGATGCTGATGATGATGTCTTCCTTGGTCTTGAAGTGGTAGTACAGCGCCGCCTTCGTGACCTCGAGCCGCTCCGCGATCTCGCGCAGCGACGTCTTCTCGTACCCCTGCTCGGCGAAGAGCTCCAGTGCGACGTCCTGGATGCGCTGGCGCGTGTCGCCACGGCGTCGCTGCGGACTGCTGCTGGACATGGCTCTCCCCAATTACTTACTTGACGCCCGGCTAGTTGCGGGTCTACCGTCCCCATTGTAGTGAACTAGCCGGGCGGCAAGTAAGTGCCGGTGCGGGACGTAGTGCGAGAAGTAGGGCACAGGGGAGTGGACATGGTGGACACAGTCAAGCCTGCGGGAACCTCGGAGGAGGTGAAGCCACGCAGCGTACGCGTCGTCCTCATGGCGCTCATGATCGCGATGCTGCTGGCGATGCTCGACAACATGATCATCGGTACCGCGATGCCGACGATCGTCGGCGAGCTCGGCGGCCTGGAGCACCTCTCGTGGGTGGTCACCGCGTACACGCTGGCCACCGCGGCCTCCACCCCCATCTGGGGCAAGATCGGCGACATGTACGGGCGGAAGGGCTCCTTCCTCACCTCGATCGTCATCTTCCTCATCGGCTCCGCGCTCAGCGGCATGGCCCAGGACATGTTCCAGCTGATCGGCTTCCGCGCGATCCAGGGCCTCGGTGCCGGTGGTCTGATGGTCGGCGTCATGGCGATCATCGGCGACCTGATCCCGCCCCGTGAGCGCGGCAAGTACCAGGGCATGATGGCCGGCGTGATGGCCCTCGCCATGATCGGCGGCCCGCTGGTCGGCGGCACCATCACCGACCACTGGGGCTGGCGCTGGTCCTTCTACATCAACCTGCCGCTCGGCGCGGTCGCGCTGGCCATGGTCACCGCCGTGCTGCACCTGCCCAAGAAGCGGGCGCAGGGCAAGATCGACTACCTCGGCGCCGGGCTGCTGACCATCGCCATCACCTCCACCGTCCTCGTGACGACCTGGGGCGGCAACGAGTACGCGTGGAGCTCCGTCGAGATCCTCGGCCTCATCGCCGTCGGCGTCGTGTCGACCGCCGCGTTCCTCTACGCGGAGACCAAGGCCGCCGAGCCGGTCATGCCGCTGCACATCTTCCGCAGCCGCAACTTCACCCTGATGTCGGTGATCGGGTTCCTCGTCGGCTTCGCGATGTTCGGCGGCGTGCTCTACCTCCCGCTGTTCCAGCAGTCGGTGCAGGGCGCCTCCGCCACCAACTCGGGCCTGCTGCTCCTGCCCATGCTGCTCTCGATGATGGTCGTCTCGCTGATCGCGGGCCGCGTCACCACCAGCAGCGGCAAGTACAAGATGTTCCCGATCGCGGGCGGCGCGCTCATGGTCGTCGGGATGTTCCTGCTCGCGACCATGGACACCGGCACCACCCGCCTCGTGTCGGGCCTCTACATGGCCGTCCTCGGCGCCGGTCTCGGCTTCCTGATGCAGATCACCATGCTGGTCGCGCAGAACAGCGTCGAGATGAAGGACATGGGCGTCGCCTCGTCCTCGGCGACCCTCTTCCGTACGCTCGGCGGTTCCTTCGGCGTGGCCCTGATGGGCTCCCTCTTCACCGCCCGGGTCACGGACACCATGTCCGAGCGACTGGGCCCGGAGGCGGCCGACGCCGCGGGCTCCGCCCAGCTGGACGCCGCGAGCCTGGCGAAGCTGCCGGAAGCGGTACGCGACGCCTACCAGCACGCGGTGGCCGCCGGCACGCACTCGGCGTTCCTGCTCGGCGCGGCCATCGCCGTACTGGGCTTCGCGGCGGCCTGGTTCGTCAAGGAGGTCCCGCTCCGCGGCGCGGGCCCGGCCGCCCCGGCCGGTGCCGCGGACGGCGACAAGGCGGCCCCGGCGGCGCAGGAGTCGCTCGCGCACTGACCGGCCACGCATCGCGCCCGCACCGGCGCTCGCACCACCAGGAAGGCGGCACCACCGGGACGACCGGGGTGCCGCCTTCCGGCATGTCCGGGCGTCGCGGCCTCGCAGGCGTAGCCTCCGCCCGGCCCGGGACGGGGCCACAGCACTAACTGGGGTCGTCGGTCTCCCAAGGGTGCACGAAGGCGTCGGGGCGCAGGCCCCATGCGGTCAGCACGGCGCGCAGGGCGGCCTCGTCCGCCGCGTCGGCGGACGCGACGAGGACCGCGCCG
The DNA here is from genome assembly GCF_041106355.1 of Streptomyces sp. BF23-19. Taxonomy (NCBI): domain Bacteria; kingdom Bacillati; phylum Actinomycetota; class Actinomycetes; order Kitasatosporales; family Streptomycetaceae; genus Streptomyces; species Streptomyces sp. BF23-19. The sequence continues at coordinate 115,670 of NZ_JBGBPT010000016.1, forward strand.
ATGTCGTGGTCGAAGCCGTCGAGGCGGTCGGCGTCGTACTCCCGCTGCCGCAGGCGGAAGCGGCGGCCCCTGTCTTCGCGCACCCAGCCCGCGCACCCAGCCCTCCTCCCGCGCCCGGTCGTCGGACCGGTCGCGGATCGGGGATATGTCCACGAAGGCGCGGCGGCCCGGGCGTGACGCCGGGACCTCCGTCACCAGTTTCCGGCCGAGGCGCAGCGCGGTCAGCTTGTCCACCGGCCGGTCGGGTCCGTCGCCCGTCGAGTCCTGGGAGTCCATGGGTCCCCGTTCCGGTCGAGCGGAGCCCGGTGAACCCCCGCGCGCAGAGGCCGATTTGGGATCCGGGCCGCGCCGCACCCGAGGGTCTGTCCGTTTCGGACGTGTTCGCGTGGGCAGGTATGCAACTCCATGCAGGACTAAAGTCCCATCGGTCCCAACCGTCCCATAACTGGGAATTTATGGGCTATTCGGCTGGAACTCCTCGCCTGCGATGAACGTCCTGATCCACAGAACGCTCGCAAAGCGGTTGGGGAGGACAGTTCATGAGTTTCTTGGCGCGTGCGAACAAGAAGGGCGTCCGGGCCGGTGCCGTCGTCGTGGCCTCGGCCACCGCCGTGGCGGCGACCGCGTGGGGTGTGGCAGCCCTGGTCGGACCCGGTGGTACCGCTGCCCCCCAGCAGAACGTGGCCCGGCCCGGCGCCACCGACAACTCCGGTCATGGCGACGACGGTCGGCCCGGGCAGCAGCCCCAGGGGATACCCGAGGGCATAGCCCACGCGTCCGAGAGCGGCGGCGACGCCGTCAACATCACCATCGACGACGGTCCCGACCCCCGCTGGACCCCGAGGGTGCTGGACGTCCTTCGGCGGCACGACGTCAAGGCGACCTTCTGCATGGTCGGACCGCAGGCCAAGGCCCACCCCGACCTGGTGAAGAAGGTGGTCGCGGCCGGACACCGGCTCTGCGACCACACCATGAACCACGACACGGCCATGGACAAGAAGCCCGTCTCCTACCAGGAAGCGCAGATCCTGGAGGCGAAGAAGCTGATCGAGGAGGCCGCGGGCGGCGGCGCGAAGGTCGAGTACTACCGGGCCCCCGGCGGCGCGTTCACCCCCGACAGTCGGCGCATCGCCGCCGCGCACGGCATGCGGCCGCTCGGCTGGAACGTCGACACCAAGGACTTCGACAAGCCGGGCACGGCCGCCATCGTGAACGCCGTCAAGCGCGAGATCGGCAACGGCCCGACCGTGCTCTTCCACGACGGCGGCGGCAACCGCGCCCAGACCGTCGACGCCCTCGACCAGGTGCTCACCTGGCTGAAGGAGCAGGGCCGGCCCACCGGCTTCCCCGTCCGCACCACCCCCGAGGCCCCCGACACCGGGACCGCCTCCGACGCGCACTGACGGTCCCTGACACGCCGTCCGCCGGGCGAACGGGTGACGGTCGACGACGCGGACCCGCCCGCGTTGTTCCCTGGTCGGGCACGTACGCACGTACGCCCGACCAGGAGGCTCCTGTGGCCATCGCCCCCGCCAGACTGTCCGACCCGGTGGTCGGCGCCCTCGTCGCCGCCGTCAACGCGCACGACAAGGACGCCTTCCTCGCGGTCCTGACCGCCGACGCGACCATGTCCGACGACGGCTCCGACCGCGATCTGCACGACTGGATCGACCGGGAGATCTTCGACTCCGGCGGCCACATGGACGTCCAGTCCGAGTCCGACGGCGGCCGCACCCTGCTCGTCAACTACCGCAACGACACCTGGGGCGAGATGCGCACCACCTGGCGCTTCGTCATCGCCCCCGGCGGCGGCCGGATCAGCCGCTTCGAGACCGGTCAGGCCTGACGGACCCGCGCCGGACTCCCACGAGGACTCCGCCCCCCCCGCCACGTCCGGCACCGCCGCCGACAGCCGGTCGTTCTCCGGGGCCGCCCGCCGGGGAAGCCGAAACGGCGGCGCCTGCGGCCGTACGCGACCTCCGTGGCCGGGCCGGGAAGCCGGCGCTCCCGTACGGGTGAAAGCGCGCCCGGCGTCGTTCCGGCCCGCCGTGGGGCTCCGTTGGGCCGTGCATGAAGCGCACCCGCATCGCCGCTCTCGCCCTCGCCACCGCCTCCGCCGCCCTCGCGCCCCTCCTGGGCCAGGCCGCCACCGCCGCGGAGGGCGGGGCGTATCTCCAGGACCCGGCCGGCGGCGAGAAGTCCATGAAGTCGATGTGGACCAAGGACGAGATGCACAAGGTGGAGGGGCAGCTCCGCTTCCACCCAGGAGTCCAGTACAAGACGGTCACCCGCCCGGGGCCCGCGGCCGCGCCGGACTACGAGCGGCGCTCCGGCGACCCCAAGACCCTGGCCTGGCTGCCCTCGTACGAGTTCGCCTGGTCGGTGTCGGACTCGACGCTGGTGAAGAAGGCGGTGACGGTCAAGGAGGGCGCGCACCCGATCGTCGTGCACGCGGTGCTGCGCAACGCGGACCGGGTCAAGGTCGGGGAAGTGCGCAAGGAGTTGGCGGGAAAGCCGCCGACCGGGCGCGAGAAGGTCGCGGGCGGCAAGCGGATCGCGTGCGACACCGGGGAGTACACGGTGGAGTGGTCGGTCACGCGCTCGGGTTACGGAACGCTGGGGGGCACGCTGCGCTGGAACTCCAGCTGTGAGCAGTACCGGACGGCGTTCGCCTCGAACCACGGGCCGCAGCGCTGAGGGTCCGGGTGGAGGCCGGCCGCCCCGTGCACCTTGTGGGTGCTCGTCGGGCGACTGGGCCGAGGCCTTGGATCAAGTGCCGTAGTGGCCATGATGCCGCACGGGGTGGTCTGCGGCATGGGTCCAAAGTCCCGTGTCGAGGAACTTCTCAGTGCTTCTTGGAGGCCTGGGAGGCCTGTTGGGCGATGTCCTCCAGGACGCCCTTCGGATTGCCGGTGGGTTCCACCGCGCGTCCGATGTTGCGCTTGATGGTGTCGCTGACCGTCAGCCAGGCCGGGTCGTTGACCGGGTAGAGCTGGGCGCCGCGCAGCGCGTTGAGGAACTGCGTGTCGTTCTTGTCCAGGCCGCCGCCGGCCGGGGTGCGCGAGGCGGTGACAGTGGACGGCAGCAGGTGGTAGCGGTCGGCGAAGTCCGACAGGTTCTTGTCCTGGTAGATGAACTCCAGGAACTTGCCGATCTCCGCGCGCTTGCCGTTCTGCTTGAAGGCCATCATCCAGTCGGCGACACCGACGGTGGGCGGCGGCACCCCGGTGCCGAGGTTGTCCGAGACGGGCATGGACGTGGTCGAGACGCTGATGCCCTTGGTGCGCGCCTCGTGCGCGAGCGAGGGATAGCCGTTGACCATGCCGACCTCGCCGCGCAGGAAGGCGGCGAAGGCGTCGGCGCGGTTCAGCTCCGACGGCGGGGTCGGACCGGTGAGTCCGGGAGCGACCAGTTCCCGCTTGACCCAGTCCCAGGTCGCGATGTTCTGCTCCGAGGCCAGGCTGTAGTTGCCGGCGCTGTCCGCGTAGCCACCGCCGTTGCTCAGCTCCCAGATCAGCGCCTCGGCGTGCGCCTCCTCCGGGCCGAGCGGCAGGGCGTAGGGGTACTTCACGCCCTTGTCCTTGAGCACCTTGGCGTCGGCCTTGAGGTCGCCCCAGGTCTTCGGGGGCTCCTTGATGCCGGCCTTGGTGAAGAGCGCCTCGTTGTAGAAGAGGAGACGGCTGCTCGCCACGAAGGGCAGGCCGTAGAGGGTGTTGCCGACGGAGCCGGCGTCGGCGAGCGGCTGGAGGAAATTCGCCTCGGCGGTGACCGAGAGGAGTTCGTCCGCGGGATACAGCTTTCCCTGCGCCGCGAAGTCCGAGTAGGACCCCATCAGGGCCACATCCGGCGCCTTGCCGGCCTTGACCATACGGGAGACCTCGCGGTCGATGTCGGCCCAGGGCAGGAGCTTGACGTCGAGCTTGATTCCGGGGTTCGCCTCGTTGAAATCGGTCGCCATCTTCTCCCAGTAGGGCTTGGAACTGGTGGCCGGGCTGTCGCCGTATTCGGCGGCGATCAGATGCAGCGTGGCGGCGTCACCTGCACCGTCTCCGGAGCCACCACATCCGGCCAGTGGTATCAACAGACCGAGCACGGCCATGGTGGCGGTCGCGCCGGAAATTCTTCGTCGCACGGGTGTATTCCCCTGATTTTCTTTTGGATCCCGTTATTACTTATGAGTTGCTCCGGACGGAGGTGTCCCTCGATGGCCCGTTGGCCGGAATTCTCTCCTGAGGGAGGGGTGGTTGATTCCATTGGGGGCCCACTTGTGGTCAATGCTCCAAGTGAGGCTTTTCCTTATGGTGTTTTCCGATATGTGATCCGAATAGTGGACGCGCGTAGACATACCGAAAAGCCCGTTCCGGTCCCGGAACGGGCTCAGCGCGCCCTTCGGGGTCCGCATCGGGATCGCCACGGCCGCGTCGGCCGCCGTCGGCCGCGCCGGGCGAGTACAAGGGAAGGCAGACCGCCGACCCGCGGCGTTCCGAGACGAGGAGCACGATGTCGCACACCCGGCCCGCTCCGCGCCGCCCGGAAGCCGGACTCGCCCTCGCGCTGGCGTTCGTGGCCGCTGCCGCGGTCTTCGCCGCCGTCTTCCTCTTCGGTCGGGCGAACACGCCGGACTACACCGCGACACTGTTCGGCCAGGCGGACGCCGATGCCGTGCGTCTCAAGGCGCACCTCGCGACCGGTGTCCTGGTGTTGGCCGCTCTCCAACTGCTGCTGGCCATGTGGATGTACGGCCGGCTACCCGGGGTGCGCCGGGTGCCGGGCCCGGTGCCGATCACCCACCGGATCGTCGGTGTGGTCCTGTTCGCCCTCACCGTCCCGATCACGGTGCACTGCGTCCGGGCGTACGGCGTCCAGTTGAACGGCTCGCGCGCGGCGGTGCACTCGATCGCGGGCTGCTTCTTCTACGGGGCGTTCGCCGCCAAGGTCCTGCTGGTACGAAGCCGGCGCCTGCCGGGCTGGGCCCTGCCCCTGGCCGGGGGCGCGCTGGTGGTCGTGGTGGTGGTCCTCTGGTACACGAGTGCCCTGTGGTACTTCGACGGAGGCAGCGTGCCGCTGCTGTCGCTCGGACCGCGCCACCTGCCGCAGGGGTGGACGTGACGGAGCCCGGCGCGGGCTCGGCCGGCAAGATCCGAAAGAGACGGCCTAGTCGGCGAACTCGCCCGCGTAGGGGTCGGGCTCGCCCGTCTCCGGGTTGCGGCCCTCCTGCCAGCGCCGCTGGGCCTTGCGCCAGTGCACGAAGCTGAGGTGACCGCCGTCCCAGAAGGTGATGCTGACGGGGCTCACGTCGAACTCGTCGGAGCACAGCCGGTAGAGGAACTCGGCCATACCGTACGGATACACCGCGAAGGAGTCGGCGGTGTGCCGCCCGCAGACCAGGACCGGCCACCGGTCCGGGTCGGGGTCCGAGGTGAGCCAGCACAGGATGTCCGACCCGCCGGTGACGCCCCAGGCGATGATCGACTCCGGGTCCACGTCGAAGGCGGAGCGGCCGCCCTCCGCCTCCCAGGTCTGGCGCGCGTTGCCGGTCTCCTCGGCCATCCCGGCCGGTTCCCACTGGAGTCCGGGCTTGGGCAGCGGCAGCAGGACGCTGGCCTCGCCGTTGATGGAACCCGCGCCGAAGCGGCCCATGAAGGCGATGAAATCGGCCGGGAACCGGGTCCCCCAGACGGCCTCCACCGCCGGCCAGTCGATGTCCTCGTCGGCGCCGTGCGTCGCCGGCATGATCTGCTCCAGCGCCTTGATCCGCGCGTTCTCCGTCATGCCGCTCCCCTGATGCCCCAGCTCAACCGCCCCAACCTACTGCCAGTGGGGAGCCTCGCCTAGCGGGTGTCTTGCCGGTCGGACCGGGCGCGCCCGGCGACGCACCCCCTACGGGGTGAGACGCCCGGCCACGTCCACCTCGACGGTGGTTCCCGCTCGCAGGCCCCAGCCCGCCATGGCACCGGCCGCCGACTCCAGGACGTGCCGGGAGCGCAGCCGCGGCAGTCCGAGCCGGCCCGGCGCCATGGTGACCACCGCGAGCACCCCGAACTCGCGGTCGAGG
>NZ_JBGBPT010000017.1:0-115088 GCF_041106355.1 Streptomyces sp. BF23-19
CGGGGGCGGACCCGTCTCCCCGGCTTCGGTCTTTACCGCAGCCCGGTGTGGACCGCGTTCGCGAGCTCACCGTTGGTGGTGTCGCCGCTGAACTCCCAGTAGAAGGCTCCCCTGAGGCCTTGCTGCTTGGCCCAGGTCATCTTCCCGGCGATGGTGGCGGGGGTGTCGTAGCTCCACCAGTTGCTGCCGCACTTGGCGTAGGCGGTGCCGGCGACGGTGCCCGTGGCCGGGCAGCTGTTCTTGAGCACCTTGTAGTCCTCGATGCCCTGCTCGTACGTGCCGGGCGCCGGTCCGGTGGCGGTGCCGCCGGGGGCCGCCTGGGTCACTCCGGTCCAGCCGCGGCCGTAGAAGCCGATGCCGAGGTTGAGCTTCGAGCCGGGGACGCCCTTGGCCTTGAGCTTGGCGATGGCGTCCGCCGAGTTGAAGCCGGCCTGCGGGATGCCGGCGTACGAGGTCAGCGGGGAGTGCGGGGCCGTGGGGCCCTGGGCCGCCCAGGCCCCGAAGAAGTCGTACGTCATGACGTTGTAGAAGTCGGTGTACTGCGCGGCGCCCGCGTAGTCGGCCTTGTCGATCTTGCCGCCGTCCGAGGCGTCGGCGGTGATGGCCGCGGTGACCAGGTTGTTCGCGCCGAACCTGGCCTTCACGGCCTGCATGAGGTTCTTGAAGGCGGCCGCTCCGCTGGTGTCGCAGGACAGGCCGCAGGCGTTCGGGTACTCCCAGTCCAGGTCGATGCCGTCGAAGACGTCGGCCCAGCGCGGGTCCTCGACCAGGTTGTAGCAGGACTGGGCGAAGGCGGTCGGGTTGGCGGCGGCCTGCGGGAAGCCGCCGGACCAGGTCCAGCCGCCGAAGGACCACAGGATCTTGATGTTCGGGTAGGCCTTCTTCAGCTTGCGCAGCTGGTTGAAGTTGCCGCGCAGCGGCTGGTCCCAGGTGTCGGCGACGCCGTCGACGCTCTGGTCGGCGGTGTAGGCCTTGTCGTAGTCGGCGTAGGCGTCACCGATGGTGCACTGGCCGTTCTGGACGTTGCCGAAGGCGTAGTTGATGTGGGTGATCTTGCCCGCGGTGCCGGAGGTGACCAGGTTCTTCACGTGGTAGTTGCGGCCGTAGACGCCCCAGTTGGTGAAGTAGCCGAGCTTGACCTTGTCGCCCGGGTCCGGGGGGATGACCCCGCCGGTCGTCGTCACCGTCGCCGAGCCGGAGGAGGGGCCGGTCTGGTCGATGGTGTCGCGGGCGGTGACGCTGTACGTGTACGTCGTGCCCTTGGTCAGGCCGGAGTCGGCGTAGCCGGTCCCGGTGACCGTGGCGATCTTGTCGGAGCCCCGGTAGACGTCGTAGTTCTTGACGCCCTTGTCGTCGGTGGCCGGGGTCCAGGCCAGGGTGAGCGAGGTGTCGGCGATGTTGCTCGCGGTGGGGGTGCCGGGAGCCGTGGGGGGAGTGTCGCCGGGCTGGGTGCCGCCGTCGCAGGAGGCGCCGTTGATCTTGCAGCCGCTCGGGGCGCCGCCGCCGGCGCCGTTGAAGCCGAAGGAGGCGGTGGCGCCGGGGGCGAGGGTGCCGTTCCAGCCGAGGTTCTTGGCGGTCCAGTGGGTGCCCGAACTGGTGACGGTGGCGTCCCAGGCCGAGGTGACCGAAGTGCCCGCCGGGTAGTCCCACTCCACGGTCCAGCTGCTGAGGGTGGTGGTGCCGGTGTTCTTCACCACCCACTTGCCCTCGAAGCCGGAGCCCCAGTCGGAGACCTTGGTGTACGTCGCCGTCGCGGAGGCGGCTGCCTGGGCCGGGCCGGCCAGGGCGACGAGGCCGGTGACGGGCAGGGCGAGTGCGGCCACGATCGCCGCGACTCGGCTGAAGAACCGGGAGCGCCTGGTGCGGGGTGGGGATGCTGTGCTCAAGGGTGATCCTCCGTAGGTCCGTCGCGGTCGTGGGGACGACTACGACATGGGGGTGGGACCTGCGCCGCCCGTGAGCACGCTTTGTCATGGCACGCTCACCACAGTGTTGCGGCGAGCGTAGAAAGGTCTGGACCAACCGTCAAGAGGTCCAGACCGGTGCGCGCCGACCCGCCTATATCCCCAATTCCTGTGCCAGCACGGCCGCTTGGAGTCTGCTGCGCAGCTCCAGCTTGCCCAGCAGCCTGCTGACGTGCGTCTTGGCCGTCGCCTCCGCCATCTCCAGGCGCACCGCGATCTCCGCGTTCGACAGGCCTTCGCCCAGGGCGCTCAGCACCTCCCGCTCCCGCCGGGTGAGGGAGGCGACCGCCGCGGCCCGCTCCGGCGCCGGGGCCGGCCGCGTCGGGCGGGGCGCCGCGAACTCCGCGATCAGCCTGCGGGTCACCGCCGGGGAGATCAGCCCCTCGCCGCGCGCGACGGTCCGTACCGCCTCGATCAGCTCCGCGGCGTCCGCGTTCTTCAGCAGGAAGCCCGCGGCCCCCGCCCGCAGCGCCCCGAAGACGTATTCGTCGAGGTCGAAGGTGGTCAGCACCAGGACGTCCGCCAGCCCCTCCGAGACCACCTGTCGGGTCGCGGACACCCCGTCGAGCCGGGGCATCTGCACGTCCATGAGGACGAGATCCGGCCGTAGCTCCCGGGCCAGGCGCACCGCCTCCTCCCCGTCGGCCGCCTCGCCCACCACCTCGATGTCGCCCGCGCTGCGCAGGATGAGCACCAGCCCGGCCCGGACCGCGCCCTGATCCTCCGCCACCACCACCCGAATGGTCATGCCTCCACCGCTTTCTCCTCCGCGGGCAGTGTCGCCCGCACCTGCCACACCGCACCGGACCGCCCCGCCGTGAACTGTCCGCCCAGCAGCTCCGTCCGCTCCCGCATGCCGATCAGCCCGGCCCCCGAACCCGGGGCGCGCGGGCCCGGCCGGTCCCCGAAGGGCGAGTCCACCCCTACGGTCAGCAGCCCGTCGGTGTGCGCCACGCGGACCGTGACCGTGCCCGGGGCGGCGTGCTTGAGGGCGTTGGTCAGCGACTCCTGGACGATCCGGTACGCGGCCAGCTCCACCGGCGCCGCCGCCGGCTCACCCGAGGTCCGGTCGTCGTGGAGCACGAACGTCAGCCCGCTCGCCGAGCCGTTGGTCCTGGCCTGCCCGAGCAGGGCGTCCAAGCCGTCCAACGAGGGCACGGCGACCGGCTCCTTGTCGCCGCCGGCATCCCGCAGCAGCCCGATCAGCCGGCGCATTTCGGCCAGCCCCTGCACGCTGTTCTCGCGGATCACCCCGAGCGCGTCCCGGCTGGTCGCGGCCGTGTCGATGGAGAGCGCGGCGGTGGAGTGGATGGCGATGGCGGAGAGGTGGTTGGCCACCATGTCGTGCAGCTCCCGGGCCATCCGGGCGCGCTCGGCGGCCACGGCCTGACTACGGTCCATCTCGGCCAGCAGCGCGGTCTGCTCGGCGCGCAGCCGGGCCGCCTCGGCGGCCTCGCGATGGTTGCGCAGGGTGGCGCCGGTCAGGGCCGGGCCGAAGCTCACGATGCCGGTGATCGCACCGATCAGCAGGGCCTGCGGGGTGCGCAGCCAGGCCAGCGAGGCGATGGTGACCACGAGGGTGATCAGGCCGGTGCTGATCGGGAGCCGCCGGGCCATGGCCGGTTTCCCGTACACGACGGCGGCGTACATCAGGTCGGTGAAGATCACGACGGTGGCGAGGCTGCCGACCGTGAACTGGTCGGCGACCACCCCGACGGTGCCGACGGCCAGGGTCAGATTCGGCTTGGTGCGGCGCAGCAGCTCCATCGCGCCGAGGGCCACGAGGGGGACCAGGGCCGCCCAGGCCGGCAGGAAGCCCCGGCCGGGGCTGCTGTAGACCCCGAGCGACCAGAAGGCCAGGCCGGCGGCCGTGCTGACCACCGCGAGGAAGACGTCGTCACGGTGGGGGCGCAGGCTTTTCTCGGTCACGTTCCCATCCAACAGGGTGCGTGGGCCCCGCACGTCGGCGGAGAGGCCGAGGTGCGGGTACATCGAACGATGCAGGCCCACATGGTCAATGGCGACGACGTATCGGGCCCGGCCGGACGGGAGTCTGGGAGGGAACGGAGAACCCGAGCGGACGGAGAGTCCCATGATCGTCGCGCTGATCATCGCCTGTGAGGTCGGCTTCTGGGTACTGCTGGCGGCCGGCCTGGCCCTGCGCTACCTCGCGAAGATGCCCAGGCTGGGGGCGGCGGTCCTGCTGTGCGAGCCCATGATGGAGCTGGTCCTGCTGGTCGTCACCACGCTCGACCTCAAGAACGGCGCCGAGCCGGACTGGAAGCACGGACTGGCCGCCCTGTACATCGGCTACACCGTCGCCTACGGCCACTACACGATCAAGTGGCTCGACGGGCACGCCGCGTACCGGCTGGCCGGAGGACCGAAGCCGGTGGGTCCCGGGTACGGGAAGGCGCGGGCCCTGCACGAGTGGAAGCTCTGGGTCCGTACGGTGATCGCCGCCGCGGTCGCCCTGACGCTGCTGCAGGTGGCGATCTGGTACGTGGGCGACGCGGGCGACGTCAGCTCGCTCCAGGGCTGGCAGTCCGGCGCCCTGCGGGCGGTCGGGATCCACGCCCTGGTCGCCCTGGGGTACACGATCTGGCCGAGCAAGGCCCCGGCCGTCCCGGACGTCGCCGGGGAACGGCCGCGCGCCCGGACCGAGCGCTAGGGAGTGTCTTGTCGGTCAGGCCCTGCTCGACCGACAAGATCCGAAAGAGACGGCCTAGCGCTCGCCGCCCGGCACCCACAGAACGTCCCCGACCTCCTTGTTGGCCACCCGGGCCAGGATGAACAGGAGGTCGGAGAGCCGGTTGAGGTAGGTGGCGGTCAGCGGGTTCATCACCTCGCCGTGCACCTCCAGCGCCGCCCACGTCGAACGCTCGGCGCGCCGGACCACCGTGCAGGCCTGGTGCAGCAGGGCCGCGCCGGGGGTGCCGCCGGGGAGGATGAAGCTGCGCAGCTTCTCCACCTGCTCCAGGAAGTGGTCGCAGTCCGCCTCCAGCTTGTCCACGTAGAACTGCTCCACGCGCAGCGGCGGGTACTGCGGGTTCTCGACCACCGGGGTGCACAGGTCGGCGCCGACGTCGAAGAGGTCGTTCTGCACGCGGACCAGGACCTTCACCACGTCCGCCGACAGCCCGCCGAGCGCGATCGCCGTCCCGATGGCCGCGTTGGCCTCGTTGGCGTCGGCGTACGCGGAGATCCGCAGGTCGGTCTTGGCGGTGCGGCTCATGTCGCCGAGGGCGGTCGTGCCCTGGTCGCCGGTACGGGTGTAGATGCGCGTGAGGTTCACCATGCGGCCAGGGTAGACGGGCCCGCGGGGGAAATTCCGGGCGAGGTCGCCGCTGCTCACGTACGGTCCGGTGGGGCCGTGGCCCCGGAGGGGAGCGGCGAAGTGGCCGACGTGTACTACATCTGGCGGCTCGCCGAGGCCGCCCAGCAGATCGATCTCCTGGCGGGCTTCCTCGCCACCCGGCACGCGGACGGCCCGGCCGCCCTCCGTGCATCGGCCGAGAGCGCCCGGGCCGGGCGTGCGGCCGTGGCCGCCGGGCGCCTGGGGGAGGCCCTGGACCGCATCGACGACCTGCGCGAACACGCTGCCCGTTGGGCGGGCCACCCGCACCACCCGGGCGAGCCGACCGCCGTCGAGCACGAGGCGAGGGTCTGGGACTACGCCAAGGACATGCTGCGCGCACAGCTCCCGCCCGGGGAGGCGAAGGTCTCCACCGCGGGCCGGATCCTGTGGCAGATCCACCGCCTGCGGCGGGAGATCTGCGCGCGCCCGGAGGCGGACGAACAGGCCCGGGCGGACGCCCTCCACCTCGCGGGACGCGGCGCCATGGCCGTCGAGATCGGCCACCTCGGCGCCGCGCGCAAGGAGCTGAAGCGGCTGCGCGCACTGGCCGAGAGGTACGCCGGGGACGAGGACGGGTGAACTGGACGGCGGGGGAGGGTTGCTGGGCCGTACCGGTGTGATGTCCGTCATCTGAGACGTGACGCGTGTTACTTCACGGTCACACCGCACCGCCCGGGCGCTAGTCTCCGCCGGAGTGGCTACGTGACTGTGCCGTATGGAAACGAGGGGTGTGTAGTGGCTGGGAAGCTCGCCGTCATCGGTGCCGGACTGATGGGTTCCGGAATCGCGCAGGTCTCCGCTCAGGCGGGTTGGGACGTCGTACTCCGCGATGTCACCGAGGCCGCGCTGACCCGTGGCACGGACGGAATCAAGGCCTCCTACGACAAGTTCGTCTCCAAGGGCAAGCTGACGGCCGAGGACGCCCAGGCGGCGCTCGCGCGCATCACCACCACCACGGACCTCGACGCGGTCGCCGATGTCGACATCGTGGTCGAGGCCGCCTTCGAGAAGATCGAGATCAAGCACGAGATCTTCCGCGCCCTGGACAAGATCGTCCGCGAGGACACGATCCTCGCCTCCAACACCTCCGCCATCCCGATCACGAAGATCGCGGCCGTGACGGAGCGTCCGGAGCGGGTCGTCGGCGCGCACTTCTTCTCGCCCGTCCCGATGATGCAGCTGTGCGAGCTCGTGCGCGGCTACAAGACGAGCGACGAAACCCTCGCGACCACCCGTGCGTTCGCCGAGTCCGTCGGCAAGACCTGCATCGTCGTCAACCGCGACGTCGCCGGTTTCGTGACGACCCGTCTGATCTCCGCGCTGGTCGTCGAGGCCGCGAAGCTGTACGAATCGGGCGTGGCCTCCGCCGAGGACATCGACATCGCCTGCAAGCTCGGCTTCGGGCACGCGATGGGCCCGCTGGCCACCGCCGACCTCACGGGCGTCGACATCCTGCTGCACGCCACCAGCAACATCTACACCGAGTCCCAGGACGAGAAGTTCGCCCCGCCGGAGCTCATGCGGCGGATGGTGGACGCCGGGGACATCGGCCGCAAGAGCGGCCAGGGCTTCTACAAGCACTGAGGCCTGGCCCTGCCACGGAGCACCACCGTTCGAATGCCGTCACCCCCCAGGGTGAATTAGGTATCGGTTCGCTCACGGTCGGCAACTTCCCTGCCCGTGCGGCAGTCAGTTGCAGTGAGAGTTGCCGACCACGGACCAGTCGGACCATACGTACGCAGTACCGCCGGGAGTACACATGCACATCAGGGGCGACCACGCCGAACTCGCAGTCGGGGGCCGCCTCGACGTGCGCAGCGCGGCGGACGCCCGTACGGCCCTCCACTCCGCCCTCGACGACGGGCAGGGGGATCTCGTCCTCGACCTCACCGGGCTCGACTCCTGGGACGCGACCGGCCTCGGCGTGATCATGGGAGCGCACCGCCGGGCCGGCCGGACCGGCCGCCGCCTGGTCCTGCGCGGCGTGCCCCCGCAGATGCAGCGGCTGCTCGTCGCGACCCGGCTGCACCGGATCCTCGCGATCGAGGGCGGCCTGGAAGCCGAGTCCCTGCCCCGCGTCTGACCGACAAGCCGCTGACCTTCGCATTCCCTGCGGAAACGTAACGGTCCGGTGGTGATCGCACCCCTGCGGTTTCCCGCACGACCGGCCACGGTCTAGGGTTCGGGCGGAAACCGGACCGGTAGCGACAGCGGGTGCGCGACGGCCGGGAGGTACGACGGCGAGGCGCGCGGCCCGCGATCGGGGGACTGGGTCATGGACCGTACACAGGGGCAGACCGAGCAGCACGAGCAGCCCACGGGCGGCTCCGCGCCCGCGGCACCCACCGCGCCCGCGACACCCGCGACACCCGCGGCGGTCGGACCCGCGCGGGTCGTCAGCCTGACCGCGGGCGGGTTCGCCCTCACCGTGAACCCGGTCGACGGCAGCGAGATCGAACCGCTGCGCCCCGGCACCGAGCCGGCCAGCCCCGCCAAGCGCGACGCGGCCGCCCGCGCGGCCCGCACCGCCGCCGCACGGCCGCCCGTACTGCCGGGCCCCGCCGTCCCCGCCCGCCCCCTGCCGGCGCGCGAGGAGGAGCGGGAGCGGCTCGTCCGGCTGCTGGGCCGGGGTCGGTCCGTACGGCTGACCGGGCCCTCGGGATCCGGCCGTAGCGCCCTGCTCGACGCGGTCGCCGACCGGTGCGCGGGCCTGGCGCCCGACGGCGTCGTACGGCTCAGCGGATACGGGCAGCAGCAGCCCGGGGAACTGCTCCACGCCCTCTACACGACCGTGTACGAGGCCGAGCGGGAGCGCCCCGGCCGGGTCGAGCTCCTGGCCCGCGTACGGGAGATAGGCGCCGTCGTCCTCCTGGACGACCTGGAGATGGGCGGGACCGCCCTCGACGAACTGATGCGCGCCACCCCCGAATGCGCCTACCTGCTGGCAGCGACCCCCGACACCCGCGCTCCCTCCGACGACTCGCACATCGAGGAGGTCTTCCTCGGTGGGCTGGGCAAGGCCGACTGCCTGGAACTGCTGGAAGCGGGCGTCGGACGGCCGTTGACGGACGAGGAGATCGCCTGGGCGGGGGACCTGCGCTTCGCCTCCGAGGGGCTGCCCCTGCGCTTCGTACAGGCCGCCGCGCTGCTGCGGCAGCGGGACGAGCTCAACCACAGCGACGAGGACGACGAGGAGGAGGAGCCCGGCGTCTTCGAGGAACGCCCCCGCGACGCCGTGCACGTGCCGCTGCCGACCCTCGCCGAAGGTGCCGCCCCGGCGGAGCTGCTCGCCTCGCGGGTCAGCGAGTCGGCGCGCGCGGCCCTGCGGATCGCGTGCGCGCTGGGCGGCGAGCTGCCGCACCACGCGCACCTGCCCGCGCTGGTGGGGGACACCCACGCCGACACGGCGGTGGCGGAGCTGCTGGCCTGCGGGCTGCTGACGCCCGTCGGGACCCGGTACCGGCTGGCCGCGGGCGTCGCCCGGCAGCTGGAGGAGGTCGGGTACGGGGACACCGCCTCGGAGGAGGCCCGTACGGCCGCCCGGCACTACGCCTGGTGGACCGGGCACGCCTCGGTGGTCCCGGAGCGGGTCGCGGCGGAGGCGGACGCGGTGCTCGCGGCGCTGGCCGGCGCGGACGTCGTCGCGGCGGTGCTGTTGGCGCGCACGGCGGCTCCGGCGTTCGCGGCCTCGCTGCACTGGGAGGCCTGGGAGCGGGTGCTGCGCTCGGGAGCGGAGGCCGCGCGCAAGGCCGGCGAGGTCGCCGAACAGGCGTACTTCCACCACGAACTCGGCGTGCTGGCCCTGTGCGAGGAGCGCCTGGACCGGGCGCGGGCCGAGCTGGAGACCTCGATCGGGCTGCGCGGCGCCCTGGCGGACAAGCGGGGCACCGTCGCGGGACGTCGGGCGCTGGCGCTGGTCGTCGACCGGGAGACGGCGGGGGCGGCCGCGTCACCCCCGCTGCGGCTGGAGGCACCGGCACCGGCCGCCCTGGCACCGGCACCGGCTGTCCTGGCGGCGGGTGCCGAGGCCGTGACGGTGGCCACCCCGGCGACCCCGGCCGGCCCTGGCGCCGCCGCACCGCGGGTGGCCCCGTCCTCCGCGTCCGCCCCGGCCTCCCGGGCGGCCTCCGAGGCGTCCACGACCCGGGTGCCCCCGGTGGCTCCGGCGGTCCCGGTCTCCGCCGAGGCGGTGACCCGGATGACCCCGGTCGTGCCGGTGACCGCCCGCTCGGAGACGCCCACCACGCTGTCCGAGGTCTTCGAGGACGCCTTCCCGCTGAATCCGAAGCCCGCGCCGCCCACCGCCCCCCGTCCCGCCGCGGCACCCGCCCCGGCCGCCGGCCGTCGCCGGCTCGTGCTGCTGGCCGGCGCGGGCGCGTTGACCGTGGTGGCGCTGGGCACGGTCGTCAGCCTCGCGCTGAGCTCCTCGGACAGCGCGCCGCCGGCGCAGGGCCCGGCGGTGACCTCCGGCCCCACGGTCACGGCGCCCGACACGACCGCGGTCACCAGCGGGAACGATCCTGCGCCGGAACCGCCCGTATCGGCCCCGCCGGCCGAGACCCCGGAGCCCGGCCAGAGCGCCGCCCCGACCCCGGGCCGCAGCCCCGCCCGGACCCCGTCGCGCCGCCCGTCCTCGACGCCGCCGAACTCCGCGCCGCCGACGGCCGTTTCGCCCCCGCCGACCAGTGCCCAGCCCACGCCCACCGTGACGGAGACCGTCACGCCGTCGCCTTCGGCGACCACCACCCAGACGGGGACCACCACCCCGGCCGGCTCACCGGTCACCGGCGGCTGAACGACGACGGCCCCGTCCCGAGGGACGGAGCCGAGGTGCGGGGTGGAGCGGAGGATCAGAACAGGCGGAGCTTGTCGTCCTCGATGCCGCGCAGCGCGTTGTAGTCCAGGACCACGCAGTCCATGCCGCGGTCCGTCGCCAGGACCTTCGCCTGAGGCTTGATCTCCTGGGCCGCGAAGATGCCCCGGACCGGGGCCAGGTGCGGGTCGCGGTTGAGGAGTTCGAGGTAGCGCGTCAGCTGCTCGACACCGTCGATCTCACCCCGGCGCTTGATCTCCACGGCCACCGTCGCGCCCGACGCGTCCCGGCACAGGATGTCCACCGGGCCGATCGCCGTCATGTACTCGCGCCGGATCAGCGTGTAGCCCTCGCCCAGCGTTTCGATGCGGTCCGCCAGGAGTTCCTGGAGGTGTGCCTCGACGCCGTCCTTGATGAGCCCCGGGTCGGTGCCCAGCTCGTGGGAGGAGTCGTGGAGGACTTCCTCCATGGTGATGATGAGCTTCTCGCCCGCCTTGTTGATGACCGTCCAGATGTTGGCCTCATCGCCGCTCCCCTCCTTGAGGGTGCACGGCGGCGACATCCAGTTGAGCGGTTTGTACGCTCGGTCGTCCGCGTGGATCGAGACACTGCCGTCAGCCTTCACGAGGATCAGACGGGGTGCCGAGGGCAGATGGGCGGTGAGCCGGCCCGCGTAGTCGACGGAGCAGCGGGCAATGACGAGACGCATGGTCGGCAACGCTACTCGACGAGAAGGCCTTCACGCGATTCGCCCCTGAAAGCCCCGTTCGCCGATGGCGCGTTGTATGCGCATTCTCCTGGTGCGTCACCGATGGGACGCCTACCGTGGTGAGCGGGAGGTTGTCGAGCGTGCACTCTGCGTCGCGACCTCCTTCCCTGCCCGTAAGACTCCGGCAACCCGAACAGCCGGGGTCGCGAGAGGAGAACCCATGTCGCTCGACGTCTCACCGGCCCTACTCGAACAGGCCGAGCGAGGCGAGGTCGACGAAGCCGCTTTCGTCGACTGCGTCCGGACCTCCCTGCCCTTCGCGTGGGAGATGATCAGCTCGCTGGTGGCTCAGCTGAAGGTGGACGGCGGACAGTTCGCCGACAACCAGACGCCGCCGCCGGACGAGCAGGCGCGAGGGCAGCTGCTGCGCGCCCTCGCGAGTGACGCGATACGCGGTGCGCTGCAGCGGCACTTCGGAGTGCGCCTGGCATTCCAGAACTGTCACCGGGTGGCGGTCTTCCCGCTGGATCCCTCGGTGGACGACCGGCTGGCCAAGTTCACTTCGATCCGCGGTCAGCTGCTCAACCAGTCGTCCGAGCTGCGGGACTGCTAGGCCCGCACGGCCGTGTCCTGGCCGCCTCTTTCGGATCATGTCCGGGTCCACCGGCGTGATCCGAAGGAAACGGCCCAGGTAGGACCGGCAGATCTCAGCCGAGACGGGGAAGGACCTCGGCGCCGAGTCGTCGTACGTTCTCCTCCGTCGCGGCGAGATCTCCGGAGCCCTCCGTCACGAGGGCGAAGCGCGTGATGCCCGTCCGTGCCGACGTGGCCGCCAGCCGGTCCGCCGCCACCTCCGGGGTGCCCACCGGGTGCAGGTCGCAGAGCAGTTCCGTGTAGGCGACCGGATCCCGCATCGCGCGCGCCCGGCCGTCCACCGTCACATGCGCGTCGAGGCCCTGCTTGAGCCAGCTCGGCATCGCCTTCAGCAGGGTCTCGCGCGCGTCCGCCGTACGGTCGGCGATCTGGCACACCCCGGCCGAGACGTGTCCCGCGCCCTCCACGCGTTCGCGCGAGTGACCCGCCGCCAGCGCCGTGCTGCGCCACAGCGCGACCATCTCGGCCTTGCTCTCGTCCCCGCAGTGCATCCCGAGGAGCATCGGCAGCCCCCGCTCCGCGGCCATCCGGACCGAGGCCGGAGAGGTACAGGCCACGATGACCTCGGGCCCCGCCGTGTCCCCGTCCAGGGCCTCCGAGGGGCGCGGTACGACGGCCACCTCGCGGAATTCGTACCGCTCGCCACAAGCCCCGACCCGGGCCTCCGTCAGCCAGCGCCGCAGCAGGTCCAGGGCCTCCGGGAAGCCGTTCTCGTAACTGTCCAGACCGCCCCCGAAGACCTCCAGGTCCACCCACGGCCCGCCGCGGCCCACCCCGAGGGTGAACCTGCCGCCCGAGGTCACGTGCAGCAGGGCCGCCTGTTCCCCGAGCGCCACCGGGTGCGTGCTCGGCAGCACGCTCACCGCGGTGCCCACCCGCAGCCGCCGGGTCCGGCCCAGCAGCAGGGCCGCCAGGGTCACCGCCGAGGGGCAGACCCCGTACGGGACGAAGTGGTGCTCGGCGAGCCACACCGAGTCGAGTCCGGCCTCCTCGGCCACCTCGGCGGTCCGCACCGCCCGGTGCAGTGCCTCTCCCTGTCCCTGGCCCGGGAACTGGGCCGCCAGTACAAACGCTCCTACGCGCATCGCCTTCATCCTCCTCGCGGCTGACGCGGCCTCCCCCAGGTGGACCGGTTCTTCCTATGGCAACAACGTCTGACACGTGCCAAAGGCACGGGCTGACAGGAAAGTTATTGGGATTGTCGGGCCATTCCTCTTCGCGCGACCGCCTTCATCGGCAACCCTGCGGGTACCAGGCCTCGCTGCGCGTAGTCTGGAAGAAAGTCACTGCCGTCCGCCCATCCGTGAGGTATACGTGTCACCGCGCAACAACCGCCCCAGGGGCGGCGAGACCCCGGACGAACGCCCCAGCACCGGCCTCGACCGCTACGGGCTGGAGCGCACGGAGGAGTACCAGGGGGAGGACTGGAAGGTCCGGCACGTGGCCGGCGCGAGCGCGGCGGGCAAGCGCTACCGCTGCCCCGGCTGCGACCAGGAGATCCCCTCCGGTACCCCGCACCTGGTGGCCTGGCCCGAGTACGGCGGCGTGGACGACCGCCGGCACTGGCACAAGGCCTGCTGGAACGCGAAGGACCGCCGCACCTCGAAGGTGCAGCGGTCCCGTAACGCTCCCCGGTACTGACCGGTCCGAGGCCGATCCGGACGGGAGGCCTACACGTCCCGGCGGCCGACGATCACGTAGGAGGCGATCACCGCGCCGCCGGTGACCAGCACGATGAGCATCAGGTGCGAGAGGGTGGTCGGTTCCGGGCCCACGTCGCCGCCCTGCGGCAGGCCGAACAGCGTCATCAGCGCCACCGGTACGTTGTGGCGCAGGATGAGCCCGCCGGCGAACGCGACCGCCTCCCACATGCTGAGCATGGCCCCTATCACCGGCGGCAGCGTGACCAGGCCCAGCATCACGGCGATCGCCCCGGCCGAGTGCCGCACCAGCGCGCCGATCGCGAGCGCCAGCACGCCGAGCAGGGTGACGTAGCCGCAGCCGAGCAGCGCCCCGAACCATTCGCCGGCCGCGTGCGGGCCGGACGCGGTGCCCCCGCGCATGACCGCCGCGGTGACCCCGACCACGAAGACCGACAGCGCGGTGATGGCGAAGGCCACCATGCTGAAGACGAGGTACTTGGCGGTGAGCACCCGGTACCGGTCCGGGGCGGCCGTGAAGGTGGTCCGCACCAGCCCGGTGCCGTGCTCCGAGCTGATGGTCAGCACCCCGAGGACGATCACCGCCAGCTGGCCGACCAGCAGGCCGATGAGCGCGGGCGTGGTGAAGTTGATCTGCGTGTAGTCCACGTCCGTGGTCTGCACGACGACGGTCAGACCGACGCCGACCACGGTCAGCACGAGCGAACCCAGCGTCCACAGGGTGGAGCGGAGCGAGACCAGCTTGGTCCACTCCGAGGCCATGGCGTGCCCCAGGTGCGGCCGCGGCGTGGCGAGGGGAGAGCTGTAGTTCCCGGACTGCTCCGCCGTCGTGGTCGTCGGGGTCATCGGGTGTCCTCGGGGGTGCGCGGGGTGGTGTTCCTGGTGGTGCTCGCGAGCTCGCCCGGCTTGGCGGGCATCAGGAAGGGCTGCCCGCCCGCGCCGGGCGGCGGGGGCGCGTAGAAGCCGGTCTGCGGGACCTCGGGAGCCGTCTGCGCCTCCGCCTCGTCCTCCCAGGCAGGGAGGGAGAGCGGCTCAGGCTCCCACAGCTCGGCCCGCGGGTCGTCGGTGGAGGTGTACTCGACGGTGGACTGCGTCATCCGCATGTACGCCTCCTCCAGTGAGGCCCGGTGCGGTGCCAGCTCCCACAGCCGTACGCCCGCCTCGTGCGCGAGGTCGGAGATGCGCGGCAGGTCCAGCCCGGTCACACGCAGTGCTCCGTCGGGCTCCTGGAGGACCCGCCCGCCCGCTTTGGTGAGGGCCTTACCCAGCGTGTCCCGGCCATCTGGATCGGTGTCGGCCGTCCGCACCCGAGCGAATCCGGCCGAGTTGTGCGCGATGAACTCCTGGGTGCCCATGTCGGCCAGCAGCCGCCCCCGGCCGATCACGATCAGGTGGTCGGCGGTCAACGCCATCTCGCTCATCAGGTGCGAGGAGACGAAGACGGTGCGGCCCTCGGAGGCGAGCCGGCGCATGAGGTTGCGGACCCAGAGGATGCCCTCGGGGTCGAGCCCGTTGACCGGCTCGTCGAACAGCAGCACCTGCGGGTCGCCGAGCAGCGCGGTGGCGATGCCGAGCCGCTGGCCCATACCGAGCGAGAAGCCCTTCGTGCGCTGCCGGGCGGCGTCCTGGAGGCCGACCACGGCCAGCACCTCGTCCACCCGCTTCTCCGGGATCCCGGAGAGCTGGGCGATGGAGAGCAGGTGGGTGCGGGCCCGGCGGCCGCCGTGCACGGCCTTCGCGTCGAGCAGGGCCCCCACGTGCCGCTGGGCGTTCGGCAGCTCCCGGAAGGGTTGGCCGTTGATCGTGACATGACCGGACGTGGGCCGGTCCAGACCGACGATCATGCGCATGGTGGTGGACTTCCCGGAGCCGTTGGGCCCCAGGAAGCCGGTGACGTGACCCGGCTTGACCTGGAAGGACAGCTGGTCGACGGCGGTCTTGGCGCCGAAGCGCTTGGTCAGGCCGACTGCCTCGATCATCTTGCTGCCCCTTACCAGGCCGGGACGACTTTCGCCCGCGTAAGGGTTAAGAGGATAACGAGGTTCCTGCGGTTCCGTCCCGGGCCGGATCCCTGAGCTGCCCCTGAGCCCGACCCGGGGATCACCCGTAGTACGCGGGCAGGAGGTCAGGCGTCCCTCTTGCGGAGGACGGCGTAGCCCCCGAGTACCGCGGCCAGCGTCCAGAGGACCATGATCCCGAAGCCGCCCCACGGGCCGTAGGGGGTGTCGGGGGCATCGAACGCGTTGGGCACGACCTGCATGATCCTTCCACCGGCGTTGCTCGGCAGGTACTGGCCGACCGTCCGGGTCGCGTCGAAACCGACGAGCAGGTTCGAGACGATCAGGAAGAACGGGACCAGGACGCTGATCGCGGCGACCGAGCTGCGCAGCATGGCGGCCACGCCCATGCAGAAGAGGGCCAGCAGCGCCAGGTACAGTCCGGCGCCGGTCACGGCGCGCAGCACGTGCTCCTCGCCGATGCCGATGCCGAGGTCACCGAGCAGCGCCTGGGTGAGGAAGAACGACACGAAGCTGGTCAGCAGTCCCACGATCAGGGCCAGGGCCGTCGCCACCGCCATCTTGCCGAGCAGGAAGTGCTCCCGGCGGGGTACGGCGGCCAGCGAGGTGCGGATCATGCCCGTGCTGTATTCGGTGCTCACGACCAGCACACCGAAGACGATCATGGCCAGTTGTCCGAGCTGCATCGAACCGAGGCTCATCGCCGTGGGGTCGAAGGTGGCCCGCTGAGCCGCCGGCAGGCTGTCCGGGTCGAACGTGGCGCTGAACAGCGCGGCGAACCCGACGGTGACGAGGAAGACGAGGGCGAGGGTCCAGCTGGTGGAGGCGACCGTGCGGATCTTGGTCCACTCGGACTGCAGGACGGCGGTGAAGGCCATGATCACTCACCGGCCTTGCGGGTCGCCTCGAAGCCGGCGCCCCAGGCGGGGACGTCGGCCGGCCGGGCCGGATTGTCGGAGGCCATGCCCGGTGCGTGGGCGTGGTACTCGACGGAGTCCGCCGTCATCCGCATGAACGCTTCCTCCAGTGATGCCCGTTGCGGGCTGAGTTCGTGCAGCACGATCTGGTGCTGGGCGGCCAGCTCGCCGAGCTGCTCCGCACTCGCGCCGTCGATCTCCAGGGTTCCGGTCGCGGGAACGCTCACCGCGTTGATCCCGGCCTCGTGCAGGAGGTCCTTCAGCCGCTCCTGCTGCGGCGAGCGCAGCCGTACGTAGCTGCGCGAGTTCTGCTGGATGAAATCGGCCATCGGCAGGTCTGCCAGCAGCTTTCCCTGCCCGATGACGACCAGATGGTCTGCGGTCAGCGCCATTTCGCTCATCAGGTGGGAGGAGACGAAGATCGTCCTTCCCTCCGCCGCCAGACCCTTCATCAGATTGCGGATCCAGAGAATTCCCTCGGGATCAAGGCCGTTGACCGGCTCGTCGAACATCAGGATTTCCGGATCGCCCAGCAATGCGGAGGCGATTCCCAGCCGTTGGCTCATTCCGAGCGAAAATCCTTTGGACTTCTTCTTCGCCACGGCCGTCAGGCCGACCAGGTCCAGCACCTCGTCCACCCGCTGCCGCGGGATGCGGTTCGACTGGGCCAGGCAGAGAAGGTTGTTGTACGCACTTCGGCCACCGTGCATGGCCTTCGCGTCCAGCAGCGCCCCGACGTGCTTCAGCGGCTCCGACAGGTCACGGTAGTGCTTCCCGTACACCCGGACCGTGCCGCTGGTCGGGTTGTCGAGGTCGAGCATCATGCGCATCGTCGTCGACTTGCCCGCGCCGTTCGGGCCCAGGAAGCCGGTCACCACCCCCGGTCGGATCTGGAAGCTGAGGTGGTCCACGGCAGTCGTCGTGCCGAATCGTTTGGTAAGGCCCTCAAGCTCGATCATGCGGACACGCTAGAACGCCCGAGGGCCCTACGCCACCTCAAAAGGGTGACATAGGGCCCTCGATCGGGCGCACGACGGGTGCCGTGTGCTACCCGTCGGTAATCAGCGGCTCTGCTGTGCCGGGACGCCGCGGGTGACGGGCTCGTCGTCCACGATCGGGTTGGCCGCCGCGACGGCCGCACCGGTGAGCGTCGCCAGCATCTCGCGGACGTTGGTCAGCTGCGCGTTGATCGAGTCGCGGCGGTTGGTGAGCGCCGCCAGCTCGCGCTCGGACTCGCTGCGGATGCGGTCCGCCTTGGCGTTGGCGTCGGCCACGATGTCCTCGGCCTGGCGCTGCGCGGTCTCCACGGTCTGACGGGCCCGGCGCTCCGCGTCCGTACGCAGCTTCTCGGCCTCCAGGCGCAGCTGCTCGGCGCGGTGCTCGATCTCCGCGAGACGCTTCTCGGCCTTGGCCTGGCGGGAGGCCAGGTCGCGCTCGGACTGCTCGCGGCGCTTGGCCAGGTTGGTCTCGAAGTCCGCGGCGGCCTGGGCGGCCTTGGCGCGGGTCTCCTCGAAGAGGGCGTCGGCCTCCTCGCGCTTGGAGGCCGCGTCCTTCTGCGCCTCGGCGCGCAGGGTCGAAGCGTCGCCCTTGGCCTTCTCGACGATGCGGACGCCCTCGTCCTCCGCCTTCGACTTGCGGTCGGCGGCGAACGACTCGGCGTCGTTGCGCACCTGCTGGGCGGCCGACTCGGCGAGCTCACGGTGCTGCTCGGCCGCGCGACGGGCCTCCTCGCGCAGGTCCTTCGCCTCCTCCTCGGCCAGCCGCAGGATCTTCTCGACCCGGGCGCCGAGGCCGGCGTACGACGGCTCGGCGTCGTTCACCTGGGCCTGGGCGTTCTGCGTCTCGAGGTGCAACTCCTCGATCCGCTTTTCCAGAGAGTTGATACGTCCAAGGGCGCTGTCGCGGTCGGAGACCAGCTTGGTAATGCGGTCGTCCACCTGACCACGGTCGTAACCACGCCGCACGAGCTCGAAGCCGAAGGGGGAGGAAGTGTCGCTCATGGGGTTCCTGTCGAATGAGACCGATGAGGTGCTACGTGAGGTGTTAGAGGAATCCTAGGCGCCCAGACGGCGTGTCATCGAGTCAATCCGCGTTTGATCTGGACAATGACACCCCTTTTGAGTGGCAAGACAGCGGAATGCTTGTCACCCGTTCGCCTGAACCTCCATCAGGTGCACACACCTCGGAGTATTTGGCTACCCCTCCGACGACTTGCCACCCGAACGAGTGGAGCCTGCGGACACTCCGGCCTTGGCACCCCCCGCGCCCTGGCCGCCGACCGTGGGCTTTCCGCCACCCGAGGGCGCCTCGAATGATTCCAACGCCTCAAGAACGTCCTGGACACGGGAGATCTCCCCCTGAATGTCCTGCCGCCTGCGGACGAGGACCTCCAGCTCGCGGCGGCCCTCCTCGACGAGGCGCTCGGCCTCCGCCTTGGCCTCCGCCAGGGCGCTCTCGGCCACCCGAGCAAGCTCCGCCTTCTTCTGCTCGGCCTCCTTGAGCAGCGCCTCCGCCTTGCGGACCGCGGCGATGCGCACCTTGCTCGCCTCGCTGCTCGCGTCCGACACGAGCTCCTTGGCCTTCGCCTCGGCCTCGACGCTCTGCTCCGTCGCCGCGCGCACCAGCTTGTCCACGCGCTCGCCGGCCGACTTCATCTGCTCGGCCGACTCCCGGCGGGCCCGCTCGTGCAGCTCCTCGACCTCGCCCTCGACACGGCCGCGCAGCTCCTCCGCCCGTTCTCTTATGGCGGCCGCGTCCGTGCGCGCGCCGACCAGCAGCTCGTCCGCGTCCGTACGGGCCTTCTCCACCATGGAGTTGCCCTCGACGGTGGCCTCCGAGGTGATCCGCACGGCCTCCTTGCGGGCCGCGTCGACCATCGCGTCGGCCTGCTCCTCGGCCGCCGTGGTGGCGGCGAGGGCCTGCTTCTGCGCATCGGACGTGAGCTTCTCGGCCTCCGCCGAGGCCTCCGTGATGAGCCGGTCGACCTGCTCCGCGGCCTCGCTGCGGCGCTTGTTGGCCGCCTCGCGCGCCTCGTCCAGCAGCCGCTCGGACTCGGTACGGGCCTCGGCGCGGGTGCGCTCCGCCGCGGCCGCGGCCTGCGCCTTGACCCGCTCGGCCTCCGACCGGGTGCGGGTCGCGTGCTCCTGCGCCGAGGACAGCGCCTCCGACGCGTCGGCGCGCAGCCGCTCCGCCTCGCCGGCCGCCTCGCCGAGGGTGCGCTCGTTGTCCTTGCGGGTCTGCTCGGTGAGCTTCTCCGTCTCGGACACGGCCTCCGTGACGAGCCGGTCCGCCTGCTCGGCCGCCTCGGTACGCAGCCGGTTCGCCTCGGCGCGCGCCTCGTCCAGCGTCTGCTCGGCGTCGCGCTCGGCGCCCGCCAGCGTCTCGTTCGCCGCGACCGTGACCCGGTCCGCCTCGGCGGTGGCCTCGCCGATGATCCGGCCGCCCTCCGCGCGGGCGTCGTCCAGCACCTTGGCCGCCTCGGCGCGTACCCGGTCGGCCTCCGCCGCCGCCTCGGCGACGGTGGCCTCGTTGGCCACACGGGTCTCGTCGATCAGACGGTCGCCCTCGGCACGCGAGTCGACCATGATCCGCGCGGCGTCGCGCTCGGCGCTCGCCAGGGTCTCGGCCGCCTGCGTCTTGAGCCGGGTCGCCGCGGTGGTGAGCCGCTCGGCCTCCACCGTCGCCTCGCCCACGGTGGCCGCGTTCGCGGCGCGGGTCTCCTCGGTGAGCCGGTCGGCCTCCGCGGAGGCCTGGGTGATGAGCCGGTCGACCTGCTCCGCGGCCTCGGTACGCAGCCGGTTGCCCTCGGCCCGTGCCTCGTCCAGGATGCCCGCGGCCTCGATGCGACTGGCCTCGGCGATCTCGGCCGCCTCGGTGGTGATCCGCTCGGCCTCGGCCTTCGCTTCGTCGACGGTGGCCGCGTTCGCCGCCAGGGTCTCCTCGGTGAGCCGCTCGGCCTCCGCCGTCGCCTCGGCCGTGATCCGGGCGCCCTCGGCGCGGGCGGCCTCCAAGGACTCCGCCGCCTCGCCGCGGATCCGGTTCGCGTCGTCCCGGGCGTCGGCCCGGGTCCGGGCCGCGTCCCGCTCGGAGGCGGCCAGCGCGTCCGTGGCCTCCGTACGCAGGCGCTGCGCGTACTCGGCGGTGTCGCCGCGCAGCTGCTCGGCCTCGGCGATGGCCTCGGCGACCGTGCGCTCCGCCAGCGCCTTCGCCGCGTCCGTCTCGGCCCGCGCCTCGCTGCGGATCCGGTTGGCGTCCTCGGTGGCCCGCTCCCGTTCCGCGTAGGCGTCGCCGCGGACCCGGCCGGCCTCTTCCTCGGCCTCCGACTTCGTACGCTCCGCCGCGTGCTCGGCGGCGCTGCGCAGCCCGGTGATCTCCTCCTCGGCCTGCTCGTGCAGCCCGGCCACGGAGTCCCGTACCTGCTGGGCGGTGGCCTCCGCCGCCGACACGACCTCCGACGCGCGCCGTTCGGCCTCCTCGGTCAGCCAGACCGCCTCGGCCTGTGCCTCCTCGGAGCGCTTGCGGGCCTGCGCCAGCAGTTCCTCGCTCTGCTCGCGGGCCTGGGCCCGCTCGCTGTCCGCGTCGGTCCGCGCCGACGCCAGGGTCTCCTCCGCCTCCCGGCGGCGCCGGGCGGCCTCCTCCTGCGCGGCGGCCAGCGCCTCCGCGGCCTCCTCGGCGACCCGCTCGGCCGCGGCCTTGGCCTCCGCGCGCAGCCGGTCCGCGGTCTCCTGGGCCTCGGAGCGCACCCGCTCCGCCTCGGCCTCGGCCTCACCGCGCAGCCGCACGGCGGACTGCTCGGCCTCGGCGCGCACCCGGCCGGCGTCCTGCGCCGCATCGGTGCGCAGCTGGTCGGCCTCGGTCTCCGCCTGCGTCTGCAGGGTGCGGATCCGCTCCGCCGACTCGGCGCGCAGCCGGTCGTTCTCCTCCGTGGTCTCCCGGCGGATGTTCTCCGCCGCGCCGCGGGCGTCCCGCAGCGTCTGCTCGGCCGTCGTCAGCCGGGTCTCGGCCTCCGTGTGCAGCCGTACGAGCTCCTCGTCGGCCTCCGCGCGCTTGGCGGCCAGCGCCTGCTCGGTCTCCTGGCGCCGGGCGACCGCCGCGGCGTCGGCCTCGGCGCGTACGCCCTCGGCCTGCTCCTCGGCCTCGGCGCGCAGCCGTTCGGCCTCCGCGCGGGTCCGCTCCAGGGTCTCCTCGGCCTGCTTGCGCAGGGTGCCGGCCCGCTCGACGGCCTCGGCGCGCACCCGCTCGCTCTCGGCGGTCGCGCCGCCGCGCAGCTCGTCCGCGTCCGCCTTGGCCTTGCCCAGCAGCTCCTCGGCGGTCCGGGCCGCCTCCTCGATCTGCTGGACGGCCTCGCGGCGGGCCTCGCCGCGGATCCGCTCGCCCTCGGCGACGGCCTCGGCGCGCAGCTGCTCGGCCTCGCCGCGCAGCCGTCGGGCCTCCGACTGGAGCTCGACCGTGCGGGCCCGGTACTCCTCGGTGTCGTCCTTCGCGGCGCCCTTGAGCTCGTCGGCCGTGGTCGCCGCCTGCAGGCGCAGCCGGTCGGCCTCGGCCTCCGCCTCGTGACGGATCCGCTCGGCCTCCTCGGACGCGGCCCGGGTGGTGGCCCGGGCGTCCTCCGAGGCCTTGTTCAGTACGTCCTCGGCCGTGCGGGCGGCCTTCGCCAGCTGGGCCGCCATGTCCTCGGCCGCGGCCGTACGGGCCTGCTGCCCGGCCTCGGTGCGCTGCCGCTCGGCGTCCGCGCGGGCGTCGGCCAGGGCCTGCTCGGCCTCCGCCTTGAGGGCCTCGGCCTCCTTGGTGGCCTCGCCGACCAGCCGGGCGACCTGCTCCTTGGCGGTGCGGGTGCGCTGCTCGTTGACGGATTCCGCCGACGCGAGCTGCCGGGTGGAGCTCTCCTTGGCCTCGGCGAGGAGCTTCTCCGCCTCGGCGCGGGCCTCGCGCAGCGCGGCATCGGCCTCCTGCACCCGGGATTCGGCCAGCCGGCCCAGGTCCAGGGTCTGCTGACGGGTGTGCTCGGCCTCGGCGGTGGTGGTGGAGCGCAGCCGCTCCGCGTGCTCGCTGGCCTCCTGGGCCTGCGAGGAGGCGGCGGTCAGCAGCCGCTCGGCCTCCTTGCGGGCGCGCAGCAGGGTGGCCTCGGCCTCCCCGCGGGCGGCCTCGGCGTCCGCGGCCATCCGGCGCCGGGTCTCCTCGGCGACCCGGGCGGCCTCGGCGCGGGCGGCGTTCAGGGACTGCTCGGCCTCGGCGCGGGACTCCTCCATGAGCCGGCGCGCCTGGGCCTCGGTACGGGCCCGCAACTGCTCGGCCCAGGCCACGTTCTCGTTGACGTGGGCCTCGACGGTCTGGCGCCGCTCGCCCAGCTCCTGGTCCAGGCGCTGACGGCGGTTGACGGCCTCGGCGTGCAGCTCGGCCTGCAGGCGCGCCTGGTGCTCGGCGTGCTCCTGGAGGATGCGCTGGGTCTGGGCCCGGGCGTCACGAAGCTCGCGCTCGGCGTCCGAACGCAACTGGTCGGCCTGGATCTGGGCATTACGGAGCAGCTGCTCCGCCTGGTAGCCCATGTCCGCGCCGTCGTAGGCGGGGCGGGACGCCAGCGCGCGTCGTACCTCGTGAAGCTTGGCGCGCAGCACCTCGACCTGGTATCCCAGGTCTTCAGCGTGCTGGACGGCCTTCCCGCGCTCCTTCTTCAGCCGCTCCATCTCGGCCTCGAAGCGCGAGAGATGGTCGGCCTCGGCCTGATGGCTCTCCTGGCTTTCGTAGCCCCGCACAGCGCGGTCCCATCCGTCCCCTGGTCGCAAGCTCACTCCCAATGAGCATCGCTCGCCCGCTGAACGACGCCCCCGGGGGAATGGTGTCAGATACCGGGGCAGGGATCACAGGCCCCGACCCCGTCTCCGCACCGAACCCCGGCCGAGCCATGGCCACTCTACCGGCCGGGGAATCGGGCCATCAGTGGTCCGTCAGTGCTCGGGGTTCGAGGTGACCAGTTCGGTGAGGACGCCGTGGCAGTCCTTGGGGTGCAGGAAGGTGATGGAGGACCCCATGGATCCCGTGCGGGGCTGGTCGTAGAGGACGCGGACGCCCTTGCCGCGGATGGCCTCGGAGTCCCCCTGGACGTCCTCGGTGCCGAAGGCGATGTGGTGGACGCCCTCGCCGTTCTTGGCCAGCCATTTGCCGACGGCGGAGTCCTCGCGGGTGGGCTCCAGGAGCTGGAGGTACGAGGCGCCGCCGTCGGACGTCTCGTTGATCTTCAACATGGCCTCGCGGACACCCTGCTCCTCGTTGACCTCGGAGTGGAACACCTCGAAGCCGTACGTGGCACGGTAGAACTCGACAGTCTTGTCCAGGTCGAAGCAGGCGATCCCGATGTGGTCGATTCTTGTCAGCATGGTGACAGTGCACCGCCGAAGGGGGTCGTCACGCAACGTGCGCGCGATCACACCGGCACCCCGGTGACCGCTGAGGTACCGCCCAGTACATTCACGTAAACCCTCGTTCACTCCTCATCCAAGGGGCTGTGCCTCATGTCCGGATCGAACAACACCACTTCTGTGATCGTCGCCGGGGCCCGCACGCCCATGGGACGGCTGCTCGGCTCGCTGAAGTCCTTCTCCGGTGCCGACCTCGGCGGCTTCGCCATCAAGTCCGCGCTGGACCGGGCCGGGATCTCCGGCGACCAGGTGCAGTACGTGATCATGGGCCAGGTGCTGCAGGCCGGCGCGGGCCAGATCCCCGCCCGCCAGGCGGCGGTCAAGGCCGGCATTCCGATGAACGTGCCCGCCCTCACGATCAACAAGGTGTGCCTCTCGGGCCTGGACGCGATCGCGCTGGCCGACCAGCTGATCCGCGCCGGCGAGTTCGACATCGTGGTCGCGGGCGGTCAGGAGTCCATGACCAACGCCCCGCACCTGCTGCCCAAGTCCCGCGAGGGCTACAAGTACGGCGCCGTCGAGATGCTGGACGCGATGGCCTACGACGGCCTCACCGACGCCTTCGAGAACATCGCGATGGGCGAGTCCACCGAGAAGCACAACACCCGCCTGGGCATCGAGCGCGCCCCGCAGGACGAGTTCGCCGCCGCCTCGCACCAGCGGGCCGCGGCCGCGCAGAAGAACGGCGTCTTCGAGGCCGAGATCGTCCCCGTGGAGATCCCGCAGCGCAAGGGCGACCCGGTGATCTTCTCGACGGACGAGGGCATCCGTCCCGAGACCACCGCCGAGTCCCTCGGCAAGCTGCGTCCGGCCTTCGCCAAGGACGGCACGATCACCGCCGGCACCTCCTCCCAGATCAGCGACGGCGCCGCCGCCGTGGTCGTGATGAGCAAGGCGAAGGCCGAGGAGCTCGGCCTGGAGTGGATCGCCGAGATCGGCGCCCACGGCAACGTGGCCGGCCCCGACAACTCGCTCCAGTCGCAGCCGTCGAACGCGATCCTGCACGCCCTGAAGAAGGAGGGCCTGGAGGTCTCCGACCTGGACCTCATCGAGATCAACGAGGCCTTCGCGGCGGTCGCCGTGCAGTCAATGAAGGACCTCGGCGTGACCCCGGAAAAGGTGAACGTCAACGGTGGCGCCATCGCCCTGGGGCACCCGATCGGCATGTCCGGAGCCCGTGTGGTGCTGCACCTGGCGCTGGAGCTGAAGCGCCGTGGCGGCGGCGTCGGCGCGGCCGCGCTGTGCGGCGGCGGCGGCCAGGGCGACGCGCTGATCGTCCGCGTCGCCAAGTAGGCGGAGCCAGGCCGCCGGGGCCCCGAATACGGGCGCCCGGCGGCCACCTCATCCCGGGCCTGGCGGCCCTCACGCATCCCGTACGAGAACCGAGGAGCGCAGCACGTATGACGGCGGTGGACGTCCCCCAGCTGGTGGCCCAGGCCCGTGAGGGCCGGCCGAGAGCGGTGGCCCGGCTGATCTCGCTGGTCGAGGGCGCGTCCCCGCAGCTGCGCGAGGTGATGGCCGCGCTGGCCCCGCTGACGGGCGGGGCGTACGTGGTGGGGCTGACGGGGTCGCCGGGTGTCGGCAAGTCGACCTCGACCTCGGCGCTCGTCTCCGCGTACCGCAAGGCCGGCAAGCGGGTCGGCGTCCTGGCCGTGGACCCGTCCTCGCCCTTCTCGGGCGGGGCGCTGCTCGGCGACCGGGTACGGATGTCGGACCACGCCTCGGACCCGGGGGTCTACATCCGCTCCATGGCCACGCGCGGCCACCTGGGCGGCCTGGCCTGGGCCGCGCCGCAGGCGATCCGGGTGCTGGACGCGGCCGGCTGCGAGGTGATCCTGGTCGAGACGGTCGGGGTCGGGCAGTCGGAGGTGGAGATCGCCTCGCAGGCCGACACCTCGGTGGTGCTGCTGGCCCCCGGGATGGGCGACGGGATCCAGGCCGCGAAGGCGGGCATCCTGGAGATCGGCGACGTCTACGTGGTCAACAAGGCGGACCGGGACGGCGCGGACGCCACCGCCCGGGAGCTGAACCACATGCTGGGCCTGGGCGAGGCCCGGGGTCGGGACGACTGGCGGCCGCCGATCGTCAAGACGGTCGCGGCCCGCGGCCAGGGCATCGACGAGCTGGTCGAGGCGCTGGAGAAGCACCGGGCGTGGATGGACGAGCGGGGCGTGCTGGCCCAGCGGCGGGCCACCCGGGCGGCCCGGGAGGTCGAGACGATCGCCGTCACCGCGTTGCGGGCACGGATGGCGGACGTGCACGGCGACGCGCACCTGGACGCGCTGGCCGCCCGGGTGGCCGTGGGCGAGCTGGACCCGTACGCGGCGGCGGACGCGCTGCTGGCGACGCTGACGGAGGCCTGAGCCCCCGCCGGGGCCCACGGCTCGGTGGGGAGCGCGTGCGGCGCTCCCCACCGGTGGCCGGGGGTCAGGAGTTGTCGTCGGAGTCGGAGTCCGAGTCGGAGTCGGTCTGTGCGGTGACCTTGCCGGTCGTCGGGTCCACCGATCCGTTCCAGGTCTTGCCGTCGGAGCCCTTGACCTCGACGTGCCAGTACGGGGTCTTGCCGCTGTCGTCGTCGGAGTCCCACTCGACGGTCCACGTCGTGCCCGGGTGGGCGGCCACGGCGGCCTTGGCGGCCTGCGCGGCAGTGATCTTGGCCGCGAGCAGGCCCTTGTGTTCGCCCGGGTTCTCGTCCTTGTCCACGCTCTCCCGGGAGACCTTGCCCGTGGCGGCGTCGACCTCCAGCTCGGCGTGGCCCTTGCCGTCCTTGGTGATCACGTCCACGTGCCAGATGTTGCCGTCCCTGTCGAGGGACTCGACCACGCCCGGATAGTTCTTGAGGGCGGCGGCGATGGCCTGCTCGGCCGAGACGTCGGCGCGGGCGGCGGCGGAGGCGGGGGCGGTTCTCGCCGAGTCGGCGGACGCCGTGGCGGCGGTCGCCACGGGAGCCGCGGTCAGCAGGACCACGGACGCGGCGGCTGAGACGAACACGTTGCGCTTCATAGGCTGGACCTCCTCAGGCCGGCCCGACGGGCAAGGGCCGGCAGCGAGCGTTCCCAGCCATTGTCGGGCCGACGGCCGTCCGGGGCGCGACGAGCCCGTAAGGCCCGCGCTGCCCGGACGGCTCGGCCTCAGACCTTGCCGCGGTTGTCGCGCAGGTGCTCCGCGACCGGGGTCAGCGAGGCGCGCAGCGCCGCCAGGGCCTCCGGCGGCAGCAGGTCGATGAAGTGCTGGCGGACGGACGCCACGTGGTGCGGGGCGACCCGGCGCATCGTCTCCATGCCCTCGTCCGTGAGCACCGCGTACAGGCCGCGGCGGTCGGACTCGCAGTTCACCCGGCGGACCAGGCCGGCCGTCTCCATGCGCGTGATCTGGTGCGACAGTCGGCTCTTGGACTGCAGCGTGGCGGTCGCGAGATCGCTCATCCGCATTCGGTGGTCCTGTGACTCCGACAGGTTCACGAGGATCTCGTAGTCGTTGTTGGTGAGTCCGAAGGGCTGGAGATCCTTTTCCAGCTGGTGCATCAGCAGCCTGCTGACGTCCAGGTGGGTGCGCCAGGCGCACTGCTCGGCATCGGTCAGCCAGCGGGTGCCCCCGGACGGACTCTGGGGGAGGGGGGCCGTCTCGGTCTCCATGGTCTCCATGAATGAACTCTACCTAAAAAGTTGAATTACGTACAAAAATCCGAGGTCCGGGGGATCACAGTCCGAGGCGGCGCTGGAGATCACCCAGCTGTCCCGGCATCCGCGGCACACCCAGCTGCCCCATCGGACCCTGACCGGCCCCCGGAACGCCCTGCGCGTTGCCCGTGGCCGCCCCGGCGCCGACCGCGCCGATCGCCTGCTCCGCCATCAGCATCTCCGACGACTGCAGCAGCACCGTGCCCGCGCCGACGAACTCGAACTGGTGCTCCTCGCCCGAGCTGCCCCCGATGCCGGTCAGCGAGCGCAGCCCGCCCATCACGCCCGTCATGTAGCCGTGGTCGTAGTGGTGGCACGGCGAAGGGCAGTCGGCCCAACCCACCAGCGCCTGCGGGTCCACGCGCAGCGGCGGCTCCATGAACACCACCGGTCCGTTGGACGCCGCCACGAACTTCCCGGTTCCGATCAGCGTCAGGAAGCCCGGGACGATCGACTGCTTGAGGGCGAGCGAGGGCTGGTACGCGAGCAGGTTGCCCGACCGGATCGTCAGGTTGCCGTTGTCCAGGTCGTACGAGTTCACGTCGAAGGCCCGGTCGGCCAGCAGCATCTTGCCCGAGCCCTCGGCGACCACCCAGTCACTGGCGTGCAGCGGCGAATGGAAGCTGGTGCGCAGCAGACGGTCGAAGCGGCCGTTGCCGATGCCGTTGAACTCGATGTGCCCGTAGTACGAGATCATCTTGCCCTTCTGCAGGAACCACTGGCTCCCCTTGAGCTCCACGCAGAAGGTGTACGCGTTCACGTTGTCGTCGGAGGGCAGCGTGTACGGGTCGTGGACCGTCGGGCCGCCCGGTCCGCCGGTCACAGGGCCAAAGTTCACAGCTTCTCCTCGGAGGCCTGTACGTACACCGCGCCCTGGCCGGACAGCTCCAGCTGGAACGCCTCGCCCGAGCCGCGCCCCACCATGTCCCGCCAGCCGAGGGCGGTGGAGAGCTTGTTGCGCACGTCACCGTGGTGGGCGACGTACGCCTGCGGGTCCACGTGGATCGGGCGCTGGGGGGTGATCGGCAGCTCGATGACCCCGCCGTGGGCCATCACGGCGACGGAGCCGTGGCCCTTGAGGGTGGTGGTGAAGAGGCCCTGGCCGGTCACCTGGCCGCGGACCATGCCCATGACCCCGCCCTGGGAGCCCATGAACATCGTGCCCTGCTGGAGGGTGCCGTCGAAGGCGAGCAGTCGGTCGGCCTCGACGTAGAGGGTCTCGCCGGTCAGGTTGATCACCTGGATGTGGTGGCCGCCGTGGCCGAACATCACGGTGCCGCTGCCCTCGACCGCCATCAGCGGGGTCTGCTCGTTCGCCACCCGGCGCCCGATCATGCCCATGACCCCGCCCTGACCGCCCGTCAGGCTCGGGGTGAAGGAGACCTCGCCGCGGTACGCGAGCATGGCGCCGCGCTGGCTGAACATCTTCTGACCCGGGATCACCTGGGCCTCGACCATCTTCGAGTTGATCTCGCGGAACGGCATCAGATGTCGCCCCCGACGGTGTTGCGCTCGCTGGGCTGCACGTAGACCAGGCCCTCGCCCTCGAAGCGGATCTGGAACGACTCGCCGGAGCCCTCGCCGATGAGTGTGCGGAAGTTCACACCGGACTGGAAGGACTGCTGGAGGTTGCCCGTGTGCGCGATGTACGCGCCGGGGTCGACGGACAGCGGGTACTGGGCGCTCACGCGCAGCACCACGGCCGGCCCGTCGGACATGATCGCGGCCTGGCCCGAGCCCTCGACGGTCGTGGTGAACAGGCCGTTGCCGGTCGTCGCGCCGCGCAGGCCGGTGAAGGTGGTGCCGGTCCGCAGACCGGCGTCGGTGCACAGCAGGTTGCTGGACTCGACGTAGAGCTTCTCACCGCGCAGGTCGACCAGGTTGATCTCGCTCGCGCGGTCGGCGAAGAAGCAGGTGCCGTGCCCCTGCACTTCCATCACTGTCATCTGTTCGCCGGTCAGCCGGCGGGTCACCATGCCGCGGAGGCCTTCGCCGCCGCCGGTCATCTTCTTGAAGGCCATCTGCCCGTCGTACGCGACCATGGAGCCGTTCTTCGCTTTCACGGCATCCCCGGTCAGGTCGACGGCCAGCACCTTGCTGCCTTGGAGTCGGAACTGAGCCACGGGAAGACGTTATCGGCACCGGGCGACCCCGAACAGGGCCCTGTGGACGATATATGCCACACCCGGGAGATATGGGGGCGACCGAGCGCCGCCCGCGGAGGCCGCGGAGCGGGAGGGGCCGGGTCAAGATCCCGTAAAGCGGCTGAGACACTGGCAAGGACCCTGGCCTCCACCCCGAAGGTTCCACGTGGACATCAAGACCGCCTCCGCCCTGCACCGGCTCCGCCTCGTCTCCGTTCCGGAGGCGCTGTCGTTCCCGGCCCTGCTGATCTTCGGTTCGCTGCTGAGCCGGGTCTCGGACATCGACTACCTGCTGATGCCGCTGGGCTTTCTGCACGCGATCCTGTTCATGATCTACGGGGTGCTGCTGCTGGACGTCTGGTACAAGGCGAAGTGGCCTTTCAAGAAGGTCCTGTTCTTCTTCGTCCTCTCCGTGGTGCCCCTGGGCGGCCTCTACGGCGACAAGCTGCTCAAGCGGGAAGAGGCGGACAGCGTGGTGGCGGCCCGCGTCGCGCGCGAGGCGGCCCAGGCATGATCGTCGCGTTCTCGGTGACCCCGCTGGGGGTCGGTGAAGAGGTCGGCGAGTACGTCGCCGACGCGGTCCGGGTGGTCCGCGAGTCCGGGCTGCCGAACCGCACCGACGCGATGTTCACGACCGTGGAAGGCGACTGGGACGCCGTCATGGACGTGGTCCGGCGCGCGGTGGCGGCCGTCGAGGAGCGGGCGCCACGCGTCTCCTTCATCCTGAAGGCCGACATCCGCCCCGGGGTCCACGACGGGATCACCTCCAAGGTCGAGACGGTGGAGCGGCACCTGGCCGAGGGCTGAGCCGCCCTCACCGGCCCGACTTCCCCCGATACTTCCGAAAGCGCACCCGGCCCACAGGCCGGGGGCGCGTTCGCATGCCCGGGGGCCGGGCGGAGATGGTTTGAGCGATCGCTCAACTTCCCCTAAGTGCCGGTTGAGCGATCGCTCAACACGTCGAACGGGGGGTGGGGATGGGTCTCTACGTCGAGACGCGGATCCGGGCCGGCATGGACGAGCTCTGGGAGCGCAGCCAGGACCCGGCCCAGCACCAGCGGTGGGACCTGCGGTTCACCTCCATCGGTTACCTCCCGCGTGCCGAGGGCGAGCCCCAGCGGTTCCGGTACGCGACCCGCGTGCTGCCGTTCCTCTCCGTCGACGGGACCGGGATCTCCGCCGGGGAACGCCACCGCGCCGACGGCACCCGGGTGTCGGCCCTGCGGTTCGCCTCGGAGCACCCGGTGTCGCTGCTCGCGGAGGGCAGCGGCTACTGGCGCTACGTCCCCGACGTCGACGGGATCCGCTTCCTCACCGGCTACGACTACCGCCCGCGCTGGGGACGCTTCGGGGCCCTCGCCGACCGGCTGGTCCTCCGCCCCCTCATGGGCTGGGCCACCGCCTGGTCCTTCGACCGGTTGCGGCTGTGGTGCGAGCGCGGGACCACCCCGGGCCGCGCCCTCGCCCGCGCGATCGGCGAGAGCGCCCTGCGCGCCCTGCTGTCCGTGGCCACCCTGCTGTACGCGCCGCTGCCGATCGCCCTGTTCGTCCTGGCCGCCGCACTGCTGTCGCCCCCGCTGCCCGGTACCCCGGCCGCCCGTCGCTGCCTGCGCACCCCGCCCGGGCGGACCCCGGCCCGCGCGCCCCGCCTGCTGAGCACCCTGGAGCCGTCATGACCTCCATCTTCCGGGCCCACATGGGCGCCGACTTCGACCGTCTGCACCCGCGGATCCAGCGCCGCTTCTCGGTGGGGCTCACGAGCGGCGAGGGCTGCATCGGCCGCGGCACCATGGAGCGGATATGGCACGGCCCCGGTTATGTGAAGCCCTTCCTCCGGCTCGGCGGGATGCGCAACATCCTGGTGCCGCGCGAGGGGCGGAACGTCCCCTTCGTCATCGAGAACCTCCCCTACCTCGACTCCTTCGGGCGCGAGACCGTCACCTTCGTACGGACCTTCCAGCTGCCCGGCGGACCCCACCGCTTCGACGCCACGATGGTCCACAGCCCCGAGCGCGACTGCGTCCTCGACTACCTGGGCACCCACCAGCACCTCGCCAGCGACCTCCACATGAGCGCCGAGCCCGACGGCTCGCTGCTCATCCGCTCCGGCGAACACCGCTTCCGCGAGGGCCCCGTCGACGTCCGCGTCCCCGACCTGATCGGCGGCGACGCCGAGGTCCGCGAGTCCTTCGACGACGCCACCGGCCGGTTCCGGATCCGGGTACGGGTGGTCAACCGCCGCTTCGGACCGCTCTTCGGGTACGAGGGCTCCTTCACCGCGCAGTACGTCGACGCCCGCGACCGGTGGGCGACCGGACTCTGCGGCGACCTGCGGCCGGTCCGCGAGGAGGTCCGGGCATGAGCGCCGCCACCAAGGAGAAGCTGCTCGAAGGAGCCCTGCGCACCCTGGCCGAGCAGGGCATCGCCAAGGCCTCCGCCCGCACCGTCGCGGCCACCGCCGGCGTGGGGCAGGGCCTGATCTTCTACCACTTCGGCTCCGTGGACGAGCTGCTCGCCGCGGCCTGCCGGTACGGCGCCGAGCAGCGCGTGGCCCGCTACCGCGACCGCCTCGCCGCCCTGGGCAGCCTCGCCGAACTGCTGGAGTTCGCCCGCGCCATGCACGAGGAGGAACGGGCCGCCGGGAACGTCGCCCTGCTCGGGCAGCTGCTGGCCGCCGGGCAGACCTCGCCCGTCCTCGCCGCCGCCACCGCCGACGGGCTCGGACTGTGGATCGAGGAGCTGGAGAAGGTCCTCACCCGGCTGCTGGCGGCGACCCCGCTGGACGGGTACGCCGACCCGGCCGGGCTGGCCCGGGCCACGGCCGCCTCCTTCATCGGCATCGAGCTGTACGAAGGGGTCGACCCGCAGGGCGCCGGCAGCGCGCTCGCCGCACTGGAACAGCTCGCCGGACTGGCCACGATGCTGGAAGGTCTCGGCTCCCTGAGCCAGCGCGTGGTGCGGCACGGCCTGCGGCGCGGCACCCGCTGACCCGGGCCGCGCCGCCCGCGCCGCCCGCGCGCATCACCCGTACGGCCCTACGGTGCCCGACCTGAGGAAGGACCGCCCGGTCGGCCCAGGCCCGTTCGACACGAACGAAGTTGTCACCTTTCGTGGGGGTATCTGCCTCGGGATCGAGCATCGGGAGGGACCGTGGCGCCGGAAAGCTTCGACTACGAGACGCACAGCCGCCTCGCCGGTCCGTTCGCTCAGCCGGCCCCCGGCCCCGACGGCGTGTACCGGGTGGAGTACCGCTCCCTGCTCTCGCGCGAAGAGGTCCGCACCCGAATACGGGCGATCGCCCTGATGACCCTCGCCCCGGTGGCCGCGGCCGGACTGCTGCTCTACCTGGTCTGGCCCAGCCACTGGACCGTCCGGGAGGGCGCAGCCCGTTGGCTGGTCGTCCTCGATGCCACGATGCTCTGCTCCATCGCGCTGATCATGCTCTTCACCCTGGTCAACGTGGTGTCGATCGCCCACGCCACGATGGTCGCCCGCGACCCCGTCCCCGTACCGGCCGAGCCCGGCACCCGCGTCGCGTTCCTGACGACCTACGTCCCCGGCAAGGAACCCCTCGCCATGGTGCGGGCCACGCTCCAGGGCGCGCGGCGCGTGCGTCACGACGGGCCGCTGGACGTATGGCTGCTGGACGAGGGCGACGACCCCGAGGCCCGGGCGCTGTGCGCGCGGCTCGGCGTACGGCACTTCACCCGCAAGGGCGTGCCCGAGTGGAACACGGCCAAGGGCCCCCACCGGGCGAGGACCAAGCACGGCAACTACAACTCCTGGCTGCTGCGGCACGGCGACGACTACGAGTTCTTCGCCTCCGTCGACACCGACCACGTCCCGCTCGCGAACTACCTGGAGCGGATGCTCGGATTCTTCCGCGACCCCGACGTCGCCTTCGTCGTCGGCCCACAGGTCTACGGCAACTACACCGAGGCCGTCACCAAGGCCGCCGAATCCCAGCAGTACCTCTTCCACGCCCTGATCCAGCGCGCCGGCAACCGGTACGGCGCCCCTATGTTCGTCGGCACCAACAACGCCGTACGGATCAGCGCCCTGCGGCAGATCGGCGGGCTCTACGACTCCATCACCGAGGACATGGCCACCGGCTTCGAGCTCCACCGCCGCAGGAACCCGGCCACGGGGCGGTTCTGGCGTTCCGTCTACACCCCCGACGTACTCGCCGTCGGCGAGGGCCCCGCCTCCTGGACCGACCTCTTCACCCAGCAGCTGCGCTGGTCGCGCGGCACCTACGAGACCCTGTTCAAGCAGTACGGCAAGAGCCTCTTCACGATGCCCGCCGGGCGCCGGCTCAACTACACGTTGATGCTCGTCTACTACCCGATGACCGCGGTGAACTGGCTGCTCGGCATCCTCAGCTGCGCCCTCTTCCTATGGTTCGGCGCCTCCGGCACCCAGGTCTCCTCCAAGGTCTGGCTGATGCTCTACGCCGACGCGGCCGCCCTCCAGGTCGGCCTCTACCTGTGGAACCGCCGCCACAACGTCTCGCCCCACGAACCGGCGGGCTCCGGCGGCGTCGCGGGCATGGCCCTGTCCGCGGTCTGCGCGCCCGTCTACCTCAGGTCACTCGGCTCGGCGGTGCTGCGCACCGAGGGCCGTTTCGTCGTCACCCCCAAGGGCGGGGACGCCAGCCCCGACCGGCTGGCCACCTTCCGCATCCACCTCTTCTGGGCCGCCGTCCTGATCGCCTCACTGCTGGCGTCCGTCCGCTTCGAGCACACGCACGTCGCCATGCGGGTCTGGGCGGTGCTGGCCCTGGCCATCGCGCTCGCTCCGCTCGCCGTGTGGGGCGTGACGCGCGGCCGGCCGGGATCCGGGGGCGGGACGGACCCAGGCTCCGAGCCGGGTGAGGAGCCGGCGTACGTCCGGGCGACAGGAGGGAACTGAGCATGGGCTACCGGCCGTCGAAGAAGTTCAAGAAGACCGCCCTGGGCGCCGCGGCCGTGCTGGTGCTGGTCGCGCTCAACGCGCCCGCCGCGATCTCCTTCGCCGAGGACAAGTACCACTCGTACAAGATCGGACAGACCAGCTACCGGATCCAGTACGGGGCGTGGGGCATGGTCGGGCTCCCCGAGGAGTACCGGATCAACGCCATGCACGCGGCCCTGCTGCACACGGGCAAGGTGCTGCTCATCGCCGGCAGCGGCAACAACCAGAAGAACTTCGACAAGGGCACCTTCGAGACCGTCCTGTGGAATCCCGAGGACAACAGCTTCAAGAAGATCCCGACCCCGGAGGACTTCTTCTGCGCCGGGCACAGCCAGCTGCCCGACGGGCGCCTGCTGGTGGCCGGCGGCACCGCCCGTTACGAGGTCCTGCACGGGAAGGTCACCCGGGCGGGCGGTCGGATGCGGGTCAAGAACGAGAACCCCGACAAGACCGTCAAGCTGCGCAAGGGCACCCGGTTCCGCTCCCCGTCCGGGGTGGAGTACGAGGCGAAGTTCGACGTGGTCGTGCCGAAGGCCAGGAAGAAGTTCGAGATCACCTACGGACGTGGCGGGCAGGTCATGCCCTGGCGGACGACCGTGGTCGCCGCCGAGTCACGGGTCTTCGTGGAGGCGGTGAAGCCCGGCGCCGCGGGGCTGACGACGGAGGCCGCGCAGTACGAGGTGGTCGGGCTGACCGGCAAGGACGCCGACAACGTCTACGGGCTCGCGGAGCGACTGAGCGCCGACAAACAGGACTTCCAGGGCATCAAGTCGGCGTACGAGTTCGACCCGGAGGCGGAGAAGTACCTCCGCGTCGACCCGATGAGCGACGCCCGCTGGTACCCGACGCTCGTGACCCTTCAGGACGGGCGGGTGCTCGCGGTCTCCGGGCTCAACGACGTGGGCGACGTGGTGCCCGGCGACAACGAGTACTACGACCCGCAGACGAAGAAGTGGTCGAAGGCCCCCTTCCACTACTTCCCGACCTATCCCGCGCTCTTCCTCCTGCAGGGCGGCAAGCTCCTCTACACCGGCTCCAACGCGGGCTACGGCCCCAAGACCAAGGGGCGCGAGCCGGGGGTGTGGGATCTTGCGACGAACGAGTTCAAGAAGGTGGGCGGGCTCGCCGAGCCGGACCGCATGGAGACCTCCTCCTCGCTCCTGCTGGCACCCGCCCAGGACCAGAAGGTGATGGTCCTCGGCGGCGGCGGGGTCGGCGAGTCCAAGCTCTCCTCCAGCCGGACCGCGATCGTCGACCTGAAGGAGGAGAACCCGGTCTTCCGGTCCTCGGCGCGGCTGCCCCGCGCCACCCGCTATCTGAGCAGCGTGCTGCTGCCGGACGACTCGGTCTTCACCACGGGCGGTTCCACCGACTACCGCGGCCGCGGTGCCAGCGACATCCACAAGGCGCAGTTCTACTATCCGCGCACCGACTCCTTCGTGGCCGCCGCCGACCCGACCGTGGGCCGCAACTACCACTCCGAGGCGCTGTTGTTGCCGGACGGGCGGGTGGTGACCTTCGGCTCGGACCCGCTCTTCGCCGACAAGGACAACACCAGGCTGGGCAAGTTCGAGCACCGGATGGAGGTGTACTCGCCCCCGTACCTCTACCGGGACCCGGCCCGGCGGCCGGTCCTGGGCGAAGGGCCCGACGCGTTCGACGCGGCCGGGCGGGCCACCTTCGCCACCGCGCACCCGGAGCGGATCGCGCGGGCCCGCCTGATGCGGCCGAGCGCGGTCACGCACACCACGGACGTGGAACAGCGTTCGATCGAGCTGGGGCTGACCAAGGCGGACCGCTCGGTCACGGTCGAGGTGCCGCAGGACCCGACGCTGGTGCCGCCGGGCTGGTACATGCTGTTCGTGACCGACGCGGACGGGACGCCGTCGGTGGCGAAGTGGCTCCAGGTCAAGGCCCCGCGGCCGGCGGCCCCGTAGGCCGTCATTCCCGGGCGCGGCGGGCCAGCCCCAGGGCGTAGTCCGGCCACCAGGTGCCGGCCGACGGGCCGCCGCGGCAGGTCCCGTCTGACTCGCCGGGCCGCTTGACCCAGAGGTACGCGTCGACGAGCGGGTCGCCCGTCCGGTCGGTCGGCGGCGTCCCGAGGGCGCGGCCCGGCGGATTGCACCAGGCCTGGGCGCGGTCGCCGGGCAGCGGCCCGTCGCCGTTGCGGCTGGTGTCGATGACGAAGTGCTTGCCGCTGGTGCCCTTGGAGATCTTCGCGCCGTAGGCCCGGGCGGCCGCGTCGGGCTGGAAGTTGGAGACGTTGAGGGCGAAGCCGTCGGCCCGGGCGAGGCCCGCCTTGAAGAGGGGGTCGACGAGGTCCATCGGGTTGGGGATCCAGGCCGGGTTGCCGGCGTCCAGATAGACCTTGGTGTTGCGGTTCTTCTTCAGCCGGTCG
Organism: Streptomyces sp. BF23-19; assembly: GCF_041106355.1. Classification (NCBI taxonomy): domain Bacteria; kingdom Bacillati; phylum Actinomycetota; class Actinomycetes; order Kitasatosporales; family Streptomycetaceae; genus Streptomyces; species Streptomyces sp. BF23-19. The sequence continues at coordinate 36,685 of NZ_JBGBPT010000017.1, forward strand.
ACGGCTTCGGAGAGCAGTTGGTAGCGCTCGGCGTGGTGCTCGGGCCGGGTGCACCCGTCGATGATGTGCGCGATCGCGTCGGGCTCCAGGACGACGACGGCCTTGGTGTCCTCGATGTTGTCGGCGAAGGCGCCGATCCAGCTCCGGTAGGCGCGGGCGTCCGGGGCGCCGCCGGCCGAGTGCTGCCCGCAGTCCCGGTAGGGGATGTTGTACGCGGCGAGCAGCAGGGTCCGCCCGGTGGCCCGGGCCCCCGCCCGGGCCCGGCGGATCTCGGGACCGGGGTCGTCGCCCGGTCCCCACAGGGTGAGCGGGCGGTCCGCGATCCGGCGCAGCACCTGGGCGTCGCTGTTGCGGCCGGCGGCCTCCCATGCGGCGACCTGCCGGGCGGCGTCGCTGTGCGGGTCCACCCAGAACGGGGACTCCTCGGACGCGACGATGGGGGAGGGCGCCGCGGGCGAGGCGGCGGGGGTACCCGGCTCGGGCGCGGGTTCACCGCCGCAGGCGGGGGCCGCGGCGAGGAGCGCGAGGAGGCCGAGGACGGGGGCGGTGGTGCGAAAACGCGGCCTGCGAGCGGCGGGGGGCATCCGGCTTCCTCGGGACGAAGGGTCGGGCAGCGGAGCGAGATACCGAGATATGTTGACATGTCGGGCAGTTGGCATGGCTGTGCGACACCGGGCGGCGGCGGCGGCTGCGGAGGCGGGCCGGGCAGGCCAGGTCCCCGGCGGGCCGGGCTCAGGGGGCGGGATCGCCCGTGGTGAGGGCGATCGCCAGCGGGGTGCGCTCGTAGCGGACCTGGTGGCCGTGGCGGGCGGAGATGAGCAGCCCCGCCGCGTGCAGGACCCCCAGATGGGCCGAGACCGTGGACGGGGCCAGACCGAGCCGGTGGGCCAGCGCCGTGGTGGAGGCCGGTTCCTCCAGCGCGCACAGCACCTCGGCCCGGGCCCGGCCCAGCAGCCGGGCGAGCGCGTCCGGAGTGTTCTCCTGGGCCGGGGTCCACAGGGCGCCGACGCCACGGGCCGGGTAGACGATGGTGGGCTGCCAGGGCGGGTCGAAGCCGCCCGCGATCCCCGGCCAGATGAAGGCGCTCGGCATCAGCAGCAGCCCCTGGCCGCCCAGGACGCGCTCGTGGTGACTGGGCCGCTCGATGGTCAGGGTGAGGGAGGCGGGATCCCAGGCGAGGCCCGGATGCAGACCGTCGAAGAGCGACTGGAGCCCGCCGGCGGTGAGGCGCCGGGAGTGGAAGAGGATGTCCGCCTCCAGCAGGGCCCGCAGCCGCGGCCAGTGCGGCTCGATCAGCAGGCTCCAGGCCCGCTCCATCAGATCGGCCAGGTCGCGTACGGCCCGCGCCGGATCGGCGAGAAGGTACCGGCCCGCATCGCTGTCGAGGGCGCCGGGCGTGCAGGCCAGCGACTTGCGCATGTCCTCGTGCGCCGCGGCCGGGTCCGCCCCGCGGATCAGTGCGAGCTCCTCCTCGAAGGAGACCCCCGGTCCGCTCGGCGGCGGGCCGATGAAGTCCGCGCTGTGCCCGCGGTGCGGCATCAGCAGCCACAGGGGCCGCAGGTCCAGCCCGTCGGCCGCGGCGCGGATCCGCCGCAGCCAGGGCAGGTGGTAGCCCTGCCGTTCCGTGAGCTTCAACGTGCGCACCGCCTCCATCGTCTCCCACGCGGGCGACAGCGCGAACCGGCACCGCAGCAGATCCTCGTGCCCGAAGTAGTGGTGCAACCCCATCCCGCCCCCCTCCTCTCCCGCTGTACGCGAGCCGATGTCCGCGACGTCTGCGGCGTCTCCGCTGTCTGCGTCGCCTCCGCGCAGGACTCTGCCCCAACATTCGGCCACAGCCGAATCTCTGGAGGGCCGCAGGCGCGCCCTGGACGCTGGGCCCATGCCAGCCGACACCCAGGCGCCCGGGCGGTCCGCACCGCCACCGGGCTACCGCTCCGTGTTCCGGGTCCGTGAGTTCCGCACCGTCTTCGCCGCACACCTGCTGTCCGTGTTCGGCGTGGTCGTCGCCGAGATCTCGCTGTCCGTCCTCGTCTACCGCACCACCGGCTCACCCCTGATGAGCGCGCTCACCTTCGCCCTCGGCTTCCTCCCGTACGTCCTCGGCGGCACCCTCCTCGCCGGGATCGCCGACCGCCACCCCGCCCGCCGGGTGCTCGTCGCCTGCGACCTCGTCTGCGCGCTCTGCGCCGCCGCCATGGTGGCGCCGGGCACGCCCGTCGCCGTGCTCCTCGTCCTGCGCTGCGCCATGGCCTTCGTGGCGCCGCTGTTCCAGGGCACGCGCAACGCCTCCCTCTCCGACATCCTCGGCACCGGCGACGCCTTCGTCCTGGGCCGCTCGCTGCTGCGCATGGTGGCCCAGAGCGCCCAGCTCATCGGCTTCGGCCTCGGCGGGCTGCTGCTCACCGTGCTCGCGCCGCGCGCGGCCATCGCCCTCACCGCCGCCGGCTTCCTCGGCTCCGCGCTGCTGCTGCGGTTGGGCACGCGCAGCCGCCCCGCCCGCAGCAGCGCCCGTACCTCCCCGCTCGCCGGACTGCGCGCCGTCCTCGGCCGCCGCCGGCTGCGGGCGCTGATGCTGCTGTTCTGGCTGCCGCCCGTCTTCCTCGTCGTCCCCGAGGCGCTGCTCGCCCCGTACGCGGACGGCATCGGCGTCGGCACCGCGGCGCTGGGCCTGATGATGTGCGCCATGCCCGTCGGCACCATCGCCGGGGAACTCTGGGCCGGCTCCGCCCTCACCGCCCGAACGCGCTCGCGGATCGTGATCCCGCTCGCCTCCGCCGGGCTGCTGCCGCTCCTGCTCTTCGCCGTCCGGCCGGGCCTGCCCGTGGTCCTCGCCGCCCTGCTGCTCGCCGGGCTGGCCCACGCCTACACCCTCGGGCTGGACCAGTGGTACGTCGACGCCGTTCCCGACGAACTGCGCGGCCGGGCGATGACCCTGCTCAGCACCGGCCTGATGACCCTGCAGGGGGTCGGCATGGCCCTGGCCGGCCTGGCGGCCGAATTCCGCCCGGTGCACGAGGTCGTCACCGGCGCCGGGGTCCTCGGGACCGGGGTCGTCCTGCTGCTGCTGGCCGAACTCCGGTCCGCCGTCCGGCAGGAGGAACGACTGAGGGATGAGACGGCCCTCGCCGTGAAGTGACCTCCCGGTAGGGTCGGACGCGTGCCCAAGCCGCTCAGCCTTCCCTTCGATCCCATCGCCCGCGCCGACGAGCTCTGGCAGCAGCGCTGGGGACCCGTGCCCTCGATGGCCGCGATCACCTCGATCATGCGCGCGCACCAGATCCTGCTCGGCGAGGTCGATGCGGTCGTCAAGCCGTACGGGCTCACCTTCGCCCGGTACGAGGCACTGGTGCTGCTCACCTTCTCCAAGGCCGGCGAACTGCCGATGTCCAAGATCGGCGAGCGGCTGATGGTCCACCCGACGTCGGTGACGAACACCGTGGACCGGCTGGTGAGGTCCGGACTGGTCGCCAAGCGGCCCAACCCGAACGACGGCCGCGGCACTCTCGCCTCCATCACGGAGAAGGGTCGGGAGGTCGTCGAGGCCGCCACGAAGGACCTGATGGCCGTCGACTTCGGCCTCGGCGCGTACGACGCCGAGGAGTGCGGGGAGATCTTCGCGCTGCTGCGCCCGCTGCGGGTGGCGGCGGCGGACTTCCAGGACTAGCGGGCGTCCCAGCGGCCCGGTGCCCGGGCCCGGGGCCGCGTCAAGATCGAGCAAAACGGACGGTTAGGCTCGTCGGCATGAAACGAAGCGTGCTGACCCGCTACCGCGCCATGGCCTACGTGACCGCGGTCATGCTCCTGATCCTCTGTGCCTGCATGGTGGCGAAGTACGGCTTCGACACCGGCGCCGACCTGACCTTCGTGGTCTCGCAGGCCCACGGTGTGCTCTTCATGATCTATCTGGTCTTCGCCTTCGACCTGAGCTCCAAGGCCAGGTGGCCCTTCGGCAAGATGCTCTGGGTCATGCTCAGCGGAACGATTCCGGTGGCCGCCTTCTTCGTCGAGCGCAAGGTCCGCGCCGAGGTCGAGCCGCTGGTCAGCGACTCGCCGGCGACCGCCGAGGCCTGATCTCCGCCGCGTACGAGGCGAGCGTCACCCACCCCCGGGGCGACTCCCCGGGGGTTTGCCATCGACATTTACTAGGACGTCCTAGTAAATTCATGGGTATGGACGCTGACGCCATCGAGGAAGGCCGCCGTCGCTGGCAGGCCCGCTATGACAAGGCCCGCAAGCGCGAGGCAGACTTCACCACGCTCTCCGGCGACGAGGTCGAACCGGTCTACGGTCCCCGCCCCGGCGACGCGTACGAGGGCTTCGAGCGCATCGGGTGGCCGGGCGAGTACCCGTACACCCGCGGGCTCCACGCCACCGGGTACCGCGGGCGGACCTGGACCATCCGGCAGTTCGCCGGGTTCGGGAACGCCGAGCAGACCAACGAGCGCTACAAGATGATCCTGGCCGCCGGCGGCGGCGGGCTCTCCGTCGCCTTCGACATGCCGACCCTCATGGGGCGCGACTCCGACGACCCCCGCGCCCTCGGCGAGGTGGGCCACTGCGGGGTCGCCATCGACTCCGCCGCCGACATGGAGGTCCTGTTCAAGGACATCCCGCTCGGTGACGTCACGACCTCGATGACGATCTCGGGCCCGGCCGTCCCCGCCTTCTGCATGTACCTGGTCGCCGCCGAACGGCAGGGCGTGGACCCCGCCGTCCTCAACGGCACGCTCCAGACCGACATCTTCAAGGAGTACATCGCCCAGAAGGAGTGGCTCTTCGAACCCGAGCCGCACCTGCGCCTCATCGGCGACCTCATGGAGTACTGCACGAAGGGCATCCCGGCCTACAAGCCGCTGTCCGTCTCGGGCTACCACATCCGCGAGGCCGGGGCCACGGCCGCACAGGAGCTCGCGTACACCCTCGCCGACGGCTTCGGCTACGTGGAGCTGGGCCTCTCGCGCGGCATGGACGTCGACGCCTTCGCCCCCGGCCTGTCCTTCTTCTTCGACGCGCACCTCGACTTCTTCGAGGAGATCGCCAAGTTCCGCGCCGCGCGCCGGATCTGGGCCCGCTGGATGAAGGAGGTCTACGGGGCGAAGAGCGACAAGTCCATGTGGCTGCGCTTCCACACCCAGACCGCCGGTGTCTCCCTGACCGCGCAGCAGCCGTACAACAACGTGGTGCGCACCGCCGTCGAGGCCCTCGCGGCCGTGCTCGGCGGCACGAACTCCCTGCACACCAACGCCCTGGACGAGACCCTCGCCCTGCCGAGCGAGCAGGCGGCCGAGATCGCCCTGCGCACGCAGCAGGTGCTGATGGAGGAGACCGGCGTCGCCAACGTGGCGGACCCGCTGGGCGGTTCCTGGTTCGTGGAGCAGCTCACCGACCGCATCGAGGCCGAGGCCGAGAAGATCTTCGACCAGATCAAGGAGCGCGGCCTGCGTGCCCACCCGGACGGGCAGCACCCGATCGGGCCGATCACCTCGGGCATCCTGCGCGGCATCGAGGACGGCTGGTTCACCGGGGAGATCGCCGAGTCGGCCTTCCAGTACCAGCGGTCCCTGGAGAAGGGCGACAAGCGCGTCGTCGGCGTCAACGTGCACCACGGGTCGGTCACCGGGGACCTGGAGATCCTCCGGGTCAGCCACGAGGTGGAGACCGTCCAGGTGCGGGAGCTCGCGGCCCGCAAGGCTCGCCGCGACGACGCCGAGGTCGACGCGGCACTGAAGGCCATGCTGGACGCCGCCCGGGACGGGTCGAACATGATCCCGGCCATGCTGGACGCGGTGCGGGCCGAGGCCACGATGGGCGAGATCTGCAACGTCCTGCGCGACGAGTGGGGCACCTACACCGAGCCGCCGGGCTTCTGACCCGCCGCCCGTAAAGGTGTGGAACGGCCGGTCATGGCGCCCTTACGGTGGCCCCATGACCGGCCTTCCCGTTTCCGTGCCCGGAGTCAGCGCCCGCGTGGTGATGCAGACCGGCTGCGGCCCGTACGCGTACATCGTCGTCGACTTCGAACCGCCCGGTGCCGACGGTGAGTCGGAGTTCCTGCACACCGCGCCGCAGGAGCGGCTGCCGCACGAGTTCCTGCCCGCGGTGTTCGAGGGGATCCGGGAGGGCCTGGGCGGGGTGGCGGCCCGGGTGCGGGTCACGGACGGCGGCTTCCACGAGGTCGACTCCAGGGACGACGGCTACCGGTTGGCCGGGTTGTACGCGGGCCGGGCCGCCCTCGCGGGCGCCGGTCTGGGGCCGCCGCCGGAGAACCAGGGGCGGCAGATCACGGTGAGTTGGCCCGGAAAGCCCCGCCCGACGCCGCAGGCGTAGCCGGGGCAGGTCAGGCCGCCGCCGGGCCCTGGAGGCCGTGCATCAGGAGGGCCGTGAAGGTGGCCACCCAGATCTCGTCCACCGGTTCGGAGCTCACCAGGGCGCGGTGCACGACCGTGCCCGCGATCACGTCGAAGATCAGGTCCGTGGTGCGGCCCGCGAGGGTCTCGTCCTCCTCGTACGGGAGTTCGCCGCGGGCCTGGGCCCGTTCGCGACCCAGTACGACGAGACGTTTCTGCCGGTCCACGATCGCCGACCGGATCCGGTCGCGCAGGGCCTCGTCCCGGGTGGACTCGGCGACGACCGCCATCAGGGCGGTACGGGCCTCCGGGCGCCGCAGCAGCTCCGCGAACTGCAGCACCACCCCCTCGATGTCCGCTTCGAGGGAGCCGCGGTCCGGGAGTTCGAGCGCGTCGAAGAGTTCCGCGACCGCGTCCACGACCAGCTCGTTCTTGCCCGCCCAGCGCCGGTAGAGGGTGGTCTTGGCGACCCCCGCGCGGGCGGACACGTCGCCCATCGTCAGCTTCGACCAGCCCAGCTCGACCAGCGCGTCCCGGGTCGCGGCGAGGATCGCGGCGTCCGCGGCGGCACTGCGGGGACGACCGGTGCGGCCGGGGCTGGGGTTGCGCATGGCCGAGACCATACCCGCCGGTAGCCATACCGGCCGCTGTGGTTCAGATCACGGGCCCGCAAGGGGCGCGGTGGGCCGCCGGGGGAGTTACGCTACGGCTCGTAGCGTAAGAGCGACAACCACGCGAAGAGCTACAGGCGCCAGGTGGGGACCCGGCGCCGGTCGGTATCACGATCGCGACAGTACGGCCGCACGGCCAATTCACGCGATCTTTTTCGTCGGCGCGCGCACACGGGGGAGGATGTACGCATGCAGCCCAGAAACATGTCCATGAGCGGCGTCGTCGACCTCGCCGCGGTGAAGGCGGCCGGCGAGGCCAAGGCGAAGGCCGAGCAGGCCCGCGCCGAAGCGGCGAAGCGGGCCGGCGAGGCCGGCCAGGGCGGCGAGGCGGGTCCGTCCGCCGGCGCCGTGCCGCCGTCCGCGCTCGTCTTCGACGTAGACGAGGCCGGTTTCGAACGCGATGTGCTCCAGCTCTCGGCAGAGGTTCCGGTCGTCCTGGACTTCTGGGCCGAGTGGTGCCAGCCGTGCAAGCAGCTCAGCCCGCTGCTGGAGCGCCTGATCGCCGAGGCCAACGGTCGCCTCGTGCTCGCCAAGATCGACGTCGACGCCAACCAGATGCTCATGCAGCAGTTCCAGATCCAGGGGATCCCGGCCGTCTTCGCCGTGGTCGCCGGTCAGGTTCTGCCGCTGTTCCAGGGTGTGGTCCCGGAGCAGCAGATCCGTGAGACCTTCGCCCAGCTCGTCCAGGTCGCCGAGGACCGCTTCGGGATCATCGGCATCGAGGTGGACCCGGACGCGGAGGGTGTCGCTCCGGCCGCCTCGGCCGCGGACGAGATCCCGGCCGGCCCGTACGACGCCCTGCTGGAGGCGGCCGTCGTCGCGCTCGACGCCGGTGACCTCGGTGGCGCGGTCCAGGCGTACAAGAACGTGCTCGCGGACGACCCGGGCAACACGGAGGCCAAGCTGGGCCTGGCCCAGGCCGAGCTCCTCGCCCGGGTTCAGCACATGAACCCGCAGGCGGTGCGGGCCGCGGCGGCCGAGAACCCGCGCGACCCGGCGGCGCAGATCGCCGCCGCCGACCTCGACCTGGTCGGCGGTCATGTGGAGGACGCCTTCGGGCGCCTGGTGGACACCGTCCGGGTCACGTTCGGTGAGGACCGGGACGCCGTGCGGCTGCGGCTGCTGGAGCTGTTCGAGGTCATCGGCGCGGACGACCCGCGGGTCTCCGCGGCGCGTACGGCGCTCGCCCGGGTGCTCTTCTAGGCCGGCTCCGGACCGGCTGCGAGGCCGCTCCGGGCCCCTCGACGCGCGCCTCCCGGACATCGCCGGGTCACCGGCGATTTGTTGACACGTAGATAAACAGCGGCCGCACTTTGCCAAAACTTGGCAATTGCGGCCGCTGTTACTCGCAGTAAATCGAACCCTGTGAACTGTCCGGTGTGTTCGTCATTCGACCGTTCTGTCGTGGCCCTGGGTAACACCCTGTGTTGCTGCCCGACGGCGGCGGGTCGCACCTAGGTTATCTGGCCGTTACCCGCCAGTAACGAACCCCCTTGTGCCCCGGCCTGGAATGGACCACGATCGGCGACGCTCGGTCCTTCCCGCAGAGCCGCTCACTCGGAGCCGCGGTGAAGGGTCCCCACCGAGTCGGCCTGTGGCAGTGGCACCGGCCGTGGGACAGGGGGGTCTCTGCCACTCCGGCGGGGCCTGTCCTCCAGGTTGCGCGAACGCGTGGCCCAGTGGTTGTCGCTCGGGGGTGATCGCCGGTGTATCGGACGTGGCTCGGCCGCGGCCCGGCCGCCTGCGCTCCTTCCCGAGGACGTAGCACTTCTCCCATCCCAGGACGGGCACGGCCCGGACCGGAGATGTACGTCCGAGAAGGAGGAACGAAATGAGTTCTCAGGTTCGTGGCGGGACCAGATGGAAGCGCTTCGCGCTCGTCATGGTGCCGAGCATCGCGGCCACGGCCGCGGTCGGTGTGGGTCTGGCGCAGGGCGCCCTCGCGGCGTCGTTCAGCGTCTCCGGCCAGGACTTCAAGGTCTCGGCCGACAAGCTCGACGGTGAAAACCTCATCCAGTACGGCGGGATCGCCAAGGGTCACGAGCTCGACCCCAACGGCAAGGCGCAGGCCCACCCGGTCACCATCTCCGGGTTCAGCCGTGCCGAGATCACCAACATGTGCCAGTCCCTGGTGACCCCGACTCCGCTGGGGCCGATCACGCTCCAGCTGAAGACCGGTCACAAGGGCACCCCGGCCGTGGCGACCAACATCTACCTGGATGTGGCCGAGCTCGACACCGACGCCGAGTTCAAGAACCTCGACATCGGTGTCGCCGTGGGCGACGCGAGCCACAAGACCAAGCCGCAGGCCGGTACGGTGTCCAGCCCCTACGCGTTCTCCCAGCGCGCCGACAGGGCGATTCTGACGGACGTGAAGCAGAAGGCGTGGGCGACCACGGCGGGCACCTTCAAGCTGCCCAACCTGAAGCTGCGCCTGATGGGTGGCGACCAGCCCTGCTACCAGGACATCAAGGACTGACTCAGTCCCCGTGTCTGACCGGACGGGCGGGTGGTGACAGCCGTCGCCCCCGCCCGTCCGGGCTCCACAGAGTTCTCACGTACCACCCGTTTCCAGGGAGCTGTTGTCCATGAACCCCCAGGCCCCGGTTTACGTTCGCGCAGAAGACGACGCCTGGCCCACCGTGGCGTACTACCACTTCCACGCCTGGCGTGGCCGCCGTCCCTTCTGGGCCGGGTTGTTCACGCTCCTCGGTGGCTTCCCGATCGCATACTTCCCTTACGCGGACCTCCGGCTGGGCAACGTCAGTCTTGCGATGGCCACCACGGGCGGCGCAGGCGCACTGATCATCGGTGTACTGCTCATCACGCTCGGCCTGGCGCTCTGGTTCCAGGCGACCATCCGCGTCTTTGCCGGCGTGGCCGCGATCCTGCTCGCCCTGGTCTCCATCCCGGTGTCCAACCTCGGCGGCTTCTTCATCGGCTTCAGCCTCTCCATGGTCGGTGGCGCGCTCGCCCTGGCCTGGGCGCCGGGGCAGCCGGTCGAGGAGGTCGAGCAGTCGACGGACGCGCAGCCGGCGGTCGAGCAGCAGCCGGGTGCGGTCGGCCTGACCAAGGCGGAGGCGACGGCAGACATGGGTGCCCAGAGCGTTCCCGGCCCCCGTGGTACGGAAACGGCATACGCGAGCGAGACGACTGCCCACGCCGATGGCGGGAGGAACAGTGCGGGGTGACGAGACGCAGCGGGGCGTGGCCCCTGCCGCAGAGTCCCGTGTAGTGAAGGGGCCGCGCCACGCGGCGCCCAGGAAGTCGCTGCTGAACAAGATCCAGATACCCGTCGGCAAGACGATGGCGCTCGCGGCGATGCCGACGGCCGTGTTCGTCGGGATGGGCATGGCGCCCAAGCTCGCGGTGGCCGACGACAAGGAGATCCCCTTCGCGCCCGGCCCGTGTGTGACGCGGTCCGACGAACCCGCGGAGACCGAGTCGAAGTCCCCGTCGCCGACGCCGTCCACGACGCCTTCGCCGAGTACGTCGCCCACCGCGACGCCCTCTCCGTCCGCGTCGGCGTCCCCGTCGGCAGCGGCGAAGGTGAAGCCGAGCAGCTCGCCGTCGGCGGCCAAGCCCCCGGTGACGAACGAGAAGGCAGCGGCCCCGGCCACGACGCCGGCTCCGGAGCCGACCAAGTCCACGAACCCGCTGGACCCGCTGGGCGTCGGCGACGCGCTCAAGAACCTCGTCGACGAGCTCGGCAGGCCCCTCAAGGACGCGACGGCGAAGGCGACCCCGACGCCCGCGCCCACCCCGTCGGGCGCTGCCACGCCGACCCCGGACCCGGCCGCGGACGCGATCCGCGACGCGGCGAAGAAGGCCGGTGTCGACGTCAAGGAGCTGTCCGAGGAGGTCAAGAAGACCGAGAAGGACCCCAAGAACGAGACGGGCGAGGCCAAGGACAAGGCCAAGGACGAAGCCGCGGACGACAAGTCCAAGGCGGACGACGAGGCCAAGGGCGACGAGGACAAGGCCAAGGACGAGGAGACGAAGGACCCGGACGGGAAGCAGCCTTTCCCGTGCCCGACCTACGACGCCAAGGCCCTGGCCGACGCCGAGTTGGAGCAGGGCGTCCCGCTCCTGCCGGACGAGCCCTGGTACCTCGACAGCTCGCTGCTGACCCTCTACGGCCTGGACTACCACGGCATCGTCGAGGTGAAGACGGCCGGCGGCAAGACCAAGAAGGTCCTGAAGTTCACCGCGGACTCGCTGGACATCAAGGACCTGTACCAGACGGTCGGCAAGTCGGGGAACGTCGCCCACCTGAAGTCGCGTCCGGGCTCCACGTCCAAGATCCGCGGCGGCACGGTGACGATGTACACCGAGAGCCTCAAGGGGAACCTGTTCGGTCTGATCCCGATCGAGTTCACCCCGAACAGCCCGCCGCCCCTGAACGTCCCGTTCGCGTTCTTCACGAACGTCAAGGTCGTCCAGGCCGGCCAGTTCGGCGGCACGCTCACCGTTCCGGGCCTGAAGAACTACATCGGCCCGCCGGAGTAGTACCGGCTCACGCACGTTCCGACGGCCCGTCCCCTTCCCGGGGGCGGGCCGTCCGCTTTTCGTTACTCACAGGTAACTCACATAATCTTCACAGGGTTTGTGGCCTCGACTAGCGTTCAGGTGCCGCTGTCATGACGCGGCGCGCAGCTGTCCACGGGGGGACTCACAAGCACTTCGGTGTGCCCTTGGCATGCCTGCGCTCGTGACTTCCCTGAGGATTCGCACTTTTATGCTGCACACCATGAACCGCTCGGTGCGCCGGGTGGTGATCTGCGCGATCGGCCTGGTGCTGGCCGCCGTCGCGTTGGGGGTGTCCGGAGTGGCGCCGCCGCTCTGGCCGGACGGGACCGCCAACGCCGGTTCCGCGGGGGCCACGGCCCCGCCCCTGAAGACGTTCCCGCTCCTCGCGCGGAACGCGAGCACCGGCAAGCTCCGGGCGTACGAGGCGAACGGTACGGGGGGCCTGAAGGCCGCCTACGAGCTGGGCGGCGGCTTCGGCGAGGCGACCGCACTCGTCCAGTCCAACGTGTCGGAGGGCGGCCGGGCCAACGACCTCTACCACCGCGCGGCCGGAATGCTCTACTACACCGCGGAGCACGGCAACGACACCAAACTCATCGGCGGCGGCTGGGACATCTACGACACGATCGTCTCCGTGGGGAACATGGGCGGCTCCGCCGATCCCGACCTGATCGGTCGCGACGCCGCCGGCAACCTCTGGCTGTACCAGGGCCGGTCCGACGGCACGCTCGCGGCCCGGATGCGGATCGGCACCGGGTGGGGCGGTATGACGCTCGTCGGCCGCGGTGACTACACCGGCGACGGCAAGGCCGACATCCTCGCCCGGTACACCGACGGCACGCTCGCCATCTACGCCGGTACGGGCTCGGCCACGGTGGACGCCGTGGTCGGCACGCGCCACGTCGTGGGCCCGGGCTGGCAGGCGTACAAGACGCTCGCCTCCGCGGGTGACACCGACGGCGACGGGAAGACCGACCTGATCGCCGCCGATACCGCGGGCGCACTGTGGCTGTTCAAGGGCACCGGCAACCCGGCCGCCCCCTTCGCCGCCCGGGTGCAGATCGGCACCTCGGGTTGGGCGGCCTTCGATGTCCTCTTCTGAGCAGAACGGCTGATACGGGTATGCGCAAGAACGCAACCACGCCCAGACGCCGTCGTTTCGGCAACTGGACGAACTTCCTGACCCTCACGGCCCTGGCCACCGCCACGGCCGTCACCCTGACCAGCAGCGGGGTGCAGCCCCCCGACGGCCTGCGCTCGGCCGCCGCCGCGGAGCCCGCCCCCTACGACCTGGACGCGGCCCAGAGGGTCCGCGAGGCGCAGTGTCTGCTGGGCAACGTGCTGCGCAAGGGCGGCACGGAGATGAAGGCCGTCGCCCGCACGGGACTGAAGGGAACCGAACCCGAACTGCTCGCCGCCGCGGCGCCCAACTACTGGGACGGAACCGCGCTGTCCGCGGCATACGACAAGGACCACGCCGCCTCCGACGCCAAGTTCGCCGAGATGGGCGAGCGCAACAAGGCGTGGCAAGCCTCTCTGTACATGTACGACGTCCCGCCCGGTTACACGGTTACCGGATTCCAGTGGCCGCCGGACAACCCGACCATCTTCATGGCGACGGGCTACGGGGGCTGGATCGCGGACCAGTTCTGGACGAGTCAGGGCGAGTTCTACACCGATCAGCACCCGCCGGCCGGCAAGGACTCGGTCGACGCCACCACCAAGATCGCGAAGGCCCGGTACTACCCGGAGACGCACGAGACCTACGAGGACCGCAAGGAGTGGGAGTGGCACATGGCGGGGTCCACCCCCATGTACGCCGACGACGCCCGCATCTTCCTGCAGAACGGTGGCTTCCCCACCAGCGCCCCCGCCCCGGATTCGATGGAATTCCGGATCGACGTGGAGCAGCTCAAGGCGCGCTTCGCGTCCTGCGCGACACGCAACCCGCTCGACCCGCACAAGGTCCTGACGGCCGAGGCAGCCGTCGCCTCCCAGGAGTGGCAGGCCGAGATCGCGGGCCAGAACGCCCAGCGGGACACCATCCTCGGTGCCGAGCAGGCCGCTTCCAAGGACCTTCAGATCGCCGCGCAGGCCATGGCCGAGGCGCTCGGCCAATCCATGATCGCCAGCCGGCTCACCGACTGGGAGGCACACTTCCTGAAGGTTCCGGCCGGCAGCGGACGGCCGTCGGCGAGTGAGTTCACCAAGGCCCGGACGTGGATCGAGCAGGCTCAGGCCCGCGCGACCGGGCGGCTCTACGTGGCCTCGCGCGCGGCCCAGGACGCCCAGGCGCAAGCCACCAAGGTGACCACCGCGCAGAACGCGGCGTACGCGATCGCCGACAACGCGGGTCTGCCCCGCGGCCGCGGTCTGCTCTACGGCCAGCAGGCGGCCCAGGTGACCAAGGCCTCTGCGGCTGCCGCCCAGGCCGCGGCCAAGGCCACCGAGACCGCGTTGAACGCGACACGCGCCTCGGCGGCCGACAGCAAGACGCTGAACTCGCTGGCCATGACACAGGCGCACGCCTCGAAGGCGGAGTTCCGTCGCAAGGCGGCCGAGGAGGCCGCCGCCCAGGCGAAGGCCTCCGCCGAGGGCGCCGCGGCGCAGGCGGTGAAGGCCGCGGAGAACGCCTCGAAGGCGAAGGCGGCGCAGGTCAAGGCGGCGGCAGCGGAGAAGGAGGCCAAGACCGCCGCGGCCGACGCGAAGGCCAAGCGCGAGAAGGCCGAGGCCGAGCGGGACTACGCCAAGTCGCAGAAGGAGCTCGCCGAGTCGGAGCGGGCGAAGGCCGCGGCGGCCGAAGCCAGGGCCCAGACCCAGCGGACCGAGGCGGGGAACCAACTGTCCGCGGCGCAGACCGCGGGAACCACCGCCGAGAACAAGATGAAGGACGCGGTCGACGCCGAGAAGAAGGCCGTGACGGCCCGGAACAAGGCGATCGACGCCGAACAGCAGCGTGACGCCCTGGAGGCCAAGGCCTACGCCAAGGAGTCCAAGGCCGCAGCCGACGAGGGCACGAGCGCGGCCGAAGGGTCCCGTACCGCGGCCACCGCCGCACGTACCGCCGCCGACAACGCGGGCACGGCGGCCAAGGCCGCACGCGCCGAGGCGGACACGGCGACCGAGGCCGCGACCAACGCGAGAGCGGCGGCGACCCGTGCCCAGGGAGCGGCCAAGCGCGCCCAGGCAGCGGCGGACGCGGCCAAGAGGGACGTCGCGGTCACCGAAGCCGCAGTGCAGAAGGCCCACGCGGCGGCGGCCGATGCCATCGACGCGTCGGACGCGGCCAAGTGGAACGCGATCACCGCGAAGTCGCAGGCGGAGACGGCCCACCAGCAGGCGGAGAAGGCCAAGACGGATGCCTCGGTGGCCCGCAGTGAAGCGGTGGCCGCCGGAGCCGAATCCATCCGTACGGCCGGGTTCGCCTTCGCCACGGCCCAGGCGGCCGTGGCCGCCGGCGCGTCGGCGATGCAGGTGGTCAAGCCGGCCAACGACGCCATCGAGCTGGGCTCTCCGTACAAGGAGACCGACTCCTCGGCGGGTCTGGCCGTGCTGACCGGTCAGGCCGCGAAGACGGCGGCGGAACAGCAGGCGGCCCTGGCCCAGGCCAAGGCGGACCAGGCGGCGAAGGCGGCCGCCGAGGCGAAGAAGCTCGCCGAGCAGGCGGACGCGGACGCGAAGGCTGCGGCGGATGCCGCGCTGCAGGCGGCCGACTGGGCCGCCAAGGCGACCAAGTCGGCGCAGGCCGCGCAGAAGTCGGCCAACGAGGCGGCAGTGGCGGCCAAGGCCGCGAAGGCTTCCGAGGCCAAGACCATCGAGTACAACCGGCAGGCCACGGCGGACGCCGCGGCGGCGCAGACCGCGGCCACCACGGCGGGCACCCACGCCTCCGCCGCGGACGCCGCGGCCACGGACGCGGAGCGCGACGCCGCCTCCGCCCGCAAGGCGGCCACGGCGGCGGAGGCTGACGCGAAGACCGCGGACACGGTCGCCACCAAGGCCGAAACCGACGCCACGACGGCGGAGACCGCCGCGAAGCGGGCCCAGGAGGCGGCGAAGGAGGCGCAGGACGCGGCGACCCGAGCGGAGAACCAGAAGAACCACGACACCATCGCCTCGGGCGGTGTGACGGGCCGCAAGGGCGTGTTCACGCGCAACACGATCGAGCCGGTCGGAGAGCCGGTGGACCAGAACAAGTGCGTCCTGGAAATCGGCTTCGACGGCTGCACGGTGACGTTCAAACTGAGCTACAACCTCACCGTCGACTTCTACCTGTGCACGGACCCCGCAGCACCGGAGAACGTGACCGAGGCCAACTGCCCGGCCGGGTCCGTGACCTGGCTCTACGCCGAGAACATGGGCCTGCAGGCCTACTACAAGGACGTCTACTTCACCAGGTGGGAGCTCGCCAAGATCTTCGACAAGATGTTCCTGAAGACCCTCTGGCACATCGTCACGGATGATTTCGTGAGCTGTGCCAAGGGGGACACGCAGGCCTGCATCCAGCTGAACATCGACGCGATCATGTCGATCAAGAACAAGCGCCTCGAACTCATGATGGACGCGATGCTCGCCTACCGCTCCGTCATGAGGACAGGCGTGGGTCTGGCGGACGCCAGGGCGTTGGCCAAGAAGGCCGAGATGGACCCGAGCACGATCGCCGCCCTCGAACGCGAGGCGGACGCGTCCATCGATGCCCTCACCCGCTGCGCGACGAACAGTTTCCCCGCCGCGACTCCCGTGCTGATGGCGGACGGCACGTACAAGCCGATCGACCGGGTGCGCGAGAACGATCTGGTCATGGCGGGCGGGCCGGTGACCGGAGCAGTCCGGCCGCAGCGGGTGACGGACACCTTCCAGCACGATGCCGGCCGTCTGCTGAGCGTCGAGGTGGAGGGCACCGGCACGGTGAGCACCACACCGGGGCACAAGTTCTTCGTCGTCGGACGCGGCTGGACCGTGGCTTCCGGCATGCGAACAGGTGATCAGCTGAAGGCGCCGGACGGCTCGGTGCGCACGGTGACCTCACTGAGGGAGCTTCCGGTGCCCAGCCCGCGCAGGGTGCACGACATCACGGTGGACGGACTCCACAGCTTCTTCGTGCGTACGGCGGGAGCCCAACCGCAGGACGTCCTGGTCCACAATTGCTTGAACATCAGGCTGCACGAAGGAGACCGCGGCGCTCACACCGTCAGGGATCACGTGGACGCCACGGCCGACCAAGCGATCGCGAAGGCGCAGAAGGACCTTCTGGACCACCCGACCACCAGCCGGGGCGAGTCTTCCGTCTGGACGGACTTCGAAACCGCGCAGAGGGCCGTGGACGAAGGATTCGCGAAGTGGCACGCGTCCGATGCCCACAAGAGGCAACTGACGAAGTGGATGAACGACACTCGGGTGGATTCGGAGAGTCCGACGGACCTCTTGTCGTTCACGGTGAGGCTGGACACGCCCGGGTCGCTCGGCAAGATCTACAAGCACGACAGAAGCGTGCGCGACGCGGGGAACTCGGTGACCATCGTGTTGAAGAGGTCGAAGCACAAGGGATACATGGTCTACTCCGCTTACCCGGTGGACTGATGCCGATGAGAGATGACCGGTGGCCGTTCTACATCGACTTCGGCCTCAGCGGTCTCACCAGGATGGTCGACGTCGGATGGAGTTCCGGCACGACTCTGCCGGAGATCGTGGCGGCCGTCGCCGACTGGGGTGACGGCGTGTACGCCCCTACCCTCCTGGAGGACGCGCTGCGCGTGCTGGAGTCGGACCTCTCCTCCAGGGAGGTGGACATCCTGTGGTGCGCGGCCTCGAAGCGCTCCTACCGGCCCGATTTCTTCGGTGTGGGGGGCCGCGAGTGGCTGCGGCAGGTGGTGGACATCTGCGCCGAGCGGATCCGGCAGGACGATCCGTCCTTCGCGGTCGCCCCGGCGGGTCCCGCCCCGGCGGCGTCCTTCGTGGACGAGGTGCTGGCCGAGGTGGAGGCGGTCGCCGGCGCACTGCGCTCAGTGGAAGGGCACGCGCACTACGCGGTGCCCGACGTGGTTCGCACCCTGAGGAGGACGGTGACGCAGGCCGATCCGGATCTGGGCTTCAGGATGCTCCTGAGGGTCGTGAAGGCGTACCAGCTCACCGTCGACGCATCCTGCCTCGCGCGTTACCAGGACCTCGGTGAGAGGCTCGGCTACGACGAGTGCGTGGTGGAGGACGGAGGGATCGACGTCAGGCCGGACCCGGCGGACTGACCCGGACCTCCGGAACACACCGAGGGCGGTGCCCCGGATCCCTTTCAGGATCCGGGGCACCGCCCTCGGTCTCTGTGCGGCAGAGTTCGAGCGGGCCCGCGGCGTCAGGCCTGGGTGTCGCCCAGGTGGTGGACGCGGACCATGTTGGTGGTGCCGGGGACACCGGGGGGCGAGCCGGCGGTGATGACCATGGTGTCGCCCTGGTTGTAGCGGTTCAGCTTGAGCAGCTCGCCGTCCACCAGGTCGACCATCGCGTCCGTGGTGTCCACGTGCGGGACGATGTAGGAATCGACGCCCCAGCTCAGCGTGAGCTGGTTGCGGGTGTTGACGTCCGTGGTGAAGGCCAGGATCGGCTGGGTCACGCGGTAGCGCGACAGGCGGCGGGCGGTGTCGCCCGACTGGGTGAAGGCGATGAGCGACTGGGCGTCGAGGAAGTCCGCGATCTCGCACGCCGCGCGGGCGACGGAGCCGCCCTGGGTGCGGGGCTTCTTGCCCTGGACCAGCGGCTGGAGGCCCTTGGAGAGGAGCTCCTCCTCGGCCGCCGTGACGATCTTAGACATCGTCTTTACGGTCTCGATCGGGTAGGCGCCGACCGAGGACTCGGCCGACAGCATGACCGCGTCCGCGCCGTCGAGGATGGCGTTGGCGACGTCGGAGGCCTCCGCGCGCGTCGGGCGGGAGTTGGTGATCATCGACTCCATCATCTGGGTCGCGACGATCACCGGCTTGGCGTTGCGGCGGCACATCTCGATGAGCCGCTTCTGGACCATCGGGACCTTCTCGAGCGGATACTCGACGGCCAGGTCACCACGGGCCACCATGACCGCGTCGAAGGCGTCCACCACGGCCGCCATGTTCTCGACCGCCTGCGGCTTCTCCACCTTGGCGATGACCGGGACCCGGCGGCCCTCCTCGTCCATCACCTTGTGGACGTCCTTGACGTCGTTGGCGTCGCGGACGAAGGAGAGGGCGACCATGTCGCAGCCCATCCGCAGGGCGAAGCGGAGGTCGTCGACGTCCTTCTCCGACAGGGCGGGGACGTTCACGGCGGCACCCGGCAGGTTGATGCCCTTGTGGTCCGAGATGACACCGCCCTCGATGACGATGGTCCGGACCCGGGGGCCCTCGACCTCGGTCACCCGGAGCTCGACGTTTCCGTCGTTGATCAGGATCTGGTCACCCTTGGCGACGTCGCCCGGGAGCCCCTTGTAGGTGGTGCCGCAGATGGACTTGTCACCCGGGACGTCCTCGGTGGTGATGGTGAACTCGTCACCGCGCACCAGCTCGACGGGACCCTCGGCGAAGGTCTCCAGACGGATCTTCGGGCCCTGGAGGTCGGCGAGGACGCCGACGGCGCGCCCGGTGTCCTCGGAGACCTGCCGGACGCGGTCGTACCGCTCCTGGTGTTCTGCCTGGGACCCGTGGCTGAAGTTGAATCGGGCCACGTTCATACCTGCCTCGATGAGCGCTTTCAGCTGCTCATACGAGTCGACGGCGGGGCCCAGCGTGCAGACAATTTTGGAACGGCGCATGACTGGATCCTATCGGTTTGTTTCGTAGCGGAATATTCCGTCTGGCGGAAACTCCAAGTGACTAGCGAGTAACCAGCTCGTACGCCTGGGTGGCGATCTCCAGTTCCTCATCCGTCGGGACCACCGCCACCGCCACCCGGGCCTCCTCCGCCGAGATCAGCCGGGGCTCGGCGGACCGCACGGCATTGGCCCGCGGATCCAGCACCAGGCCCAGCGCGGCCAGGCCGTCGATCGCCGCCTCGCGGACCTGGTGGGCGTTCTCGCCCACACCGGCCGTGAAGGTCACCGCGTCCACCCGCCCGAGCACCGCCGCGTAGGCCCCGATGTACTTCTTCAGCCGGTGGACGTACGCGGCGAAGGCGAGGCTCGCCGCCTCGTCGCCCTCGCCCGCGCGCCGCAGCACCGCGCGCATGTCGTTGTCGCCGCACATGCCCAGCAGACCGCTCTTCTTGTTCAGGAGCGAATCGATCTCATCCACCGAGAAGCCGGCCACCCGCGCCAGGTGGAAGACGACCGCCGGATCGACATCGCCCGAACGGGTTCCCATGACCAGCCCCTCCAGCGGGGTCAGGCCCATGGAGGTCTCCACGCACACCCCGCCCCGCACGGCCGAGGCGGAGGCGCCGTTGCCCAGGTGCAGCACGATCACGTTCACGTCCTCCACCGGCCTGCCGAGCAGCCGGGCCGTCGCCCGCGAGACGTAGGCGTGGGAGGTGCCGTGGAAGCCGTACCGCCGGATGGAGTACGCGTCGGCGGTCGCGGCGTCGATCGCGTACCGCGCCACGTGCTCCGGCATCGTCGAGTGGAAGGCCGTGTCGAAGACGGCGACCTGCGGGAGATCCGCGCGCAGCGCGCGCGCCACCTCGATGCCCGTCACGTTCGCCGGGTTGTGCAGCGGGGCCAGCGGGATCAGGCTCCGGATCTCCGCCAGCACCTCGTCGTCGATCACGGTCGGCCGGGTGAAGCGCGTCCCGCCGTGCACCACCCGGTGCCCCACCGCCGCCAGTTCGGGCGAGTCCAGGCCCATCCCGTCCGCGGCGAGCTCGGCGGCCACGGCCTTCAGCGCGGCCCCGTGGTCCGCGATCGGGCCGACCTGCTCGCGCTTGCCGCCGGCCGCGCCCGGACCCACGAGCGGCTCGTGCACCAGCCGGGAGGTCTCCTCGCCGATGCGCTCCACCAGGCCGGAGGCGAGCCGGGACCGGTCCGCCATGTCGAGGAGCTGGTACTTGAC
This sequence comes from Streptomyces sp. BF23-19, assembly GCF_041106355.1. Taxonomy (NCBI): domain Bacteria; kingdom Bacillati; phylum Actinomycetota; class Actinomycetes; order Kitasatosporales; family Streptomycetaceae; genus Streptomyces; species Streptomyces sp. BF23-19. Next base: position 57,241 of record NZ_JBGBPT010000017.1, read on the forward strand.
CGACGAGGAGCCGGAGTTGAGGACGAGTACGCGCGATGCGGTCACGATGAGGGTCTTTCCTGGTCGCGGGCGGTGGGGGAGGAGGGGCGGGGTGGGGCGGATCAGGCGGTGGGCGCGGTCGCGGGCCCGGGCGAGCCCTGCGCCTGGATCGCGGTGATGGCCACGGTGGTGACGATGTCCTGGACCAGCGCACCGCGCGAGAGGTCGTTGACCGGCTTGCGCAGACCCTGCAGGACCGGGCCGACCGCCACCGCGCCCGCCGAACGCTGCACGGCCTTGTACGTGTTGTTGCCGGTGTTGAGGTCGGGGAAGATCAGCACCGTCGCGCGGCCGGCCACCTGGGACCCGGGCAGCTTGGTCGCCGCGACCGAGGGCTCCACGGCCGCGTCGTACTGGATCGGCCCCTCGATCTGCAGGTCCGGGCGCTGCGCACGGACCAGCTCGGTGGCCTTGCGGACCTTGTCGACGTCCGCGCCGCTGCCGGAGGTGCCGGTCGAGTACGAGAGCATCGCGATCCGCGGCTCGACGCCGAAGGCGGCCGCGGTGGTCGCCGACTGGACGGCGATGTCGGCGAGCTGCTCGGCGTTCGGGTCCGGGTTGACCGCGCAGTCGCCGTAGACGAGGACCCGGTCGGCCAGGCACATGAAGAAGACCGAGGAGACGATGGACGCCTCCGGCTTCGTCTTGATGATCTCGAAGGCCGGGCGGATGGTCGCCGCGGTGGAGTGCACGGCCCCCGAGACCATGCCGTCGGCCAGGCCCCGCTGGACCATCAGGGTGCCGAAGTAGTTGACGTCCGTGACCACGTCGCCCGCCAGCTCGACGGTCATCCCCTTGTGGGCGCGGACCTGGGCGTAGTACTCGGAGAAACCTTCCCGCAGCGGGGAGGTCGCCGGGTCGATCAGCTGCGCGCCCGAGATGTCGACGCCGAGGTCGGCGGCCTTCTTCAGGATCGCCTGCTCGTCGCCCAGCAGGGTCAGGTCGCAGACCCTCCGGCGCAGCACCACGTCCGCGGCGCGCAGCACCCGCTCCTCGGTGCCCTCGGGCAGGACGACGCGGCGGCGGTCCGAGCGGGCCCGCTCCAGCAGCTCGTGCTCGAACATCATGGGGGTGACGCGCTCCGAGCGGGCCACCGACAGCAGGTCGCGCAGCTCGCCGGTGTCCACGTGCCGCTCGAACAGACCGAGCGCGGTCTCCAGCTTGCGCGGGGTCGCGGAGTTCAACCGGCTCTGCAGCGAGAAGAGTTCGGTGGCGGTCGGGAAGCTGTTGCCGGCCACCGACACCACCGGCGTGCCCGGCGCCAGTTTCGAGGCCAGCGTCAGGATGTCCTGGCTCGGGCGCTCGTTCAGGGTCAGCAGCACACCGGCGATCGGCGGGGTGCCGGAGGTGTGCGCGGCCAGCGCGCCGATGACCAGGTCGGAGCGGTCCCCCGGGGTGACGACCAGGCAGCCGGGGGTCAGGGCGTTCAGGAAGTTCGGCAGCATGGCGCCGCCGAAGACGAAGTCCAGGGCGTCGCGGGCCAGCCCGGCCTCGTCGCCGAGGAGGACCTCGCCGCCGAGCGCCCGGGTGATCTGGGCGACGGTCGGGGCGGAGAGCGACTTGTCGTCCGGCAGCACGTAGCAGGGCACGGGCAGCCGGGCGGCCAGCCGCTCGGCTATGACGTCGCGGTCCTCGGCGGCCACCCGGTTCACGACCATCGCGACGACGTGGCAGCCCAGGGTCTCGTAGGCGCGGTAGGCGTTGCGGGCCTCGGCGCGCACGGCCTCGGCCTGGTGCTTGGTGCCGCCCACCACGGGGACGACGACCGCGCCCAGCTCGTTGGCGAGGCGGGCGTTGAGCGCCAGCTCGTCGGGGAGGTTGGTCTCCGCGTAGTCGGTGCCGAGGACGAGCATGACCTCGTAGTCGCGGGCCACCCGGTGGTAGCTGTCGACCAGCCGCGAGACCAGCTCGTCGGTGCCCTTCTCGGCCAGGATCGCCGAGGCCTCCTCGTAGGACATGCCGTAGGCCGCCGCGGCGTCCTGATCGATCCGGTAGCGGGCCTTGAGGAGGTCGAAGAGCTGGTCCGGTGCGTCGTGCAGCAGCGGACGGTAGACGCCGACCCGGCCCGTCTGCCGGGTCAGCAGCTCCATGATGCCCAGCTCGACGACCTGCCGGCCGTCCCCCCGCTCGATACCGGTCACGTACACGCTGCGCGTCACGCCCGCTCTCCGTCCCATGCTGTGAATGTCATTTTGGTCTGGCTCGACCTCTTGACAATACCTCTGTCAATGGTTAGGACGCCCCCCGGGAAAAGGCCTGGCCGGGAGGGCCGAAAGGCCTCCGGGTCCCGGCCGCCGAAAACGTGCGGCCCCCCGGGCCCGTGGAACAATCGGACAGGCTTCACCATTACGCCCTTCATTTGTACGGCAGGAGACACAGCACGATGCGTATCGGAGTTCTCACCGCAGGCGGCGACTGTCCGGGCCTCAACGCTGTCATCCGGTCGGTCGTACACCGTGCCGTGGTCGGGCACGGAGATGAGGTCATCGGCTTCGAGGACGGCTTCAAGGGCCTCCTCGACGGCCACTTCCGCCCCCTCGACATCAATGAAGTCAGTGGCATCCTCGCCCGCGGCGGCACGATCCTCGGTTCGGCGCGCATGGAACGCGCCCGTCTCCACGAAGCCGCCGAGAACGCCCAGGAGCTGGCGACGCGCTACGGCATCGACGCCCTCATCCCGATCGGCGGCGAGGGCACCCTCACCGCCTCGCGGATGCTGTCGGACGCCGGGATGCCGGTCGTCGGCGTACCGAAGACCATCGACAACGACATCTCCTCCACCGACCGCACGTTCGGCTTCGACACCGCCGTCATGGTCGCCACCGAGGCGATCGACCGCCTCAAGACCACCGCCGAATCGCACCAGCGCGTGATGGTCGTCGAGGTCATGGGCCGGCACGCGGGCTGGATCGCCCTGGAGTCCGGCATGGCCGGCGGCGCGCACGGGATCTGCCTGCCGGAACGCCCCTTCGAGGTGGAGGCCCTGGTGAAGATGGTGGAGGAACGCTTCGCCCGCGGTAAGAAGTTCGCCGTGATCTGCGTCGCCGAGGGCGCGCACCCGGCCGAGGGCTCCATGCCGTACGAGAAGGGCGCGATCGACGCCTACGGCCACGAGCGCTTCGCCGGTATCGGCAACCGCCTCGCCATCGAGCTGGAGCACCGCCTGGGCAAGGAGGCCCGTCCGGTCATCCTCGGCCACGTCCAGCGCGGCGGCACCCCCACCGCCTACGACCGCGTCCTCGCGACCCGCTTCGGCTGGCACGCCGTGGAGGCGGTGCACCGCGGCGAATACGGCAACATGACCGCCCTGCGCGGCACCGACATCGTGATGGCCCCGCTCGCCCACGCGGTCACCGAGCTGAAGACCGTTCCCGAGAACCGCATGTACGAGGCCGAATCGGTCTTCTGACCCCGGCCCGGGTGGGAGGTGGGGCCTGCGGCCCGCCCTGCCCGGCCGGTGGGTCTGCGCCCGACGCCGTCGTCCTACGCCGCACCGCCCGCGAGGTCCCAGAACCGGTCCACGATCTCGGCGAGGAATTCCCGGCCCGCGTCCCCGCTGCCGGCCTCGCCCTGGCCGCCGCCCCAGCTGAGCGTCGCCACCATGCGCGACTGGTAGTCGCCGTGCAGCCGCTCCAGCACCGACTCCAGATGGTGCTTGGGGATCGGCAGCAGCTTGCCCAGCGGCTTCACGTACGCCTGCCAGCGCGTGGTCACCGCACTGCGCAGCAGCTCGGCGAGCTCCTCGTGCTTGCCGGTCGCCGTCACGAACTGGGCCAGTGTCAGACCCAGCACCGTGGCCAGGGCGGCGGACTGCCGTTCGTTGCCGCGCCAGCGCCCGGTGTCCTCCATCTTCTGGTACGAACTCGTCTCCAGCCCGATCCGCCGGGCCAGGTCGTCCGCCCCGAGCCCCCGGGCGACCCGGTGCTCCCGCAGGGTGACCGGCTCGGCGAGCAGTTCGCCGGGCGAACACCACAGAACGCCCGCGAGCGCCGTGAGCTCGGCGGAGGAAGGTGATATCTCGCCACGCTCCCAGGCCATCACGGTCTCGGGCGCGACGACGAGTCCGTACTGGGCACGCAGGCCGTAGGCGACATGTCCGGGAGCCATGCCCAGGGCCGCGCGCAGGCGACGCGCGGCGGGGGCATTGAAAGGTGGGCTGGAGTGCACACCGCACACCGTAGAAGTGGCCAGGCTGCGGCGCCTACAGACCAAACAAACAAGCCCATACCTCGTAGGAACGTCCTATGAAGTTAAGGCCTTTCGTCGGGTTTCCGCGCGACTGTCCGGTAATCGGTGAGCCCGAAGATCCTTTCCCTGCATACGGTTCCAGCCAATGCCCGCCGACGCAATACCCCTCACAGTCCCCGCACAATGTGAACCGGAAGGCCATTTTCTGCGTGATCCTTTCCGGGGCCCTCGCGCACGGGGGTGGCGAGGGCCCTGCCCCGCTCTCCCTCCCCTTTTCCTCCCTTGCCTTGACGTCGGCGTCAAGGAATACGGTCGCCCCATGCGCATCGGCGAACTGGCGGAGCGGGCCGGGACCAGCACCCGGACGCTCAGGTACTACGAGTCGCGCGGGCTGCTCCCCGCACGGCGGGACGGCAACGGCCACCGGACCTACGACGAGGACGACCTGCGGCTGCTGCGTCAGATCCGCATGCTCCAGGACTTCGGCTTCGAGCTGGAGGAGACCCGGCCCTTCGTGGACTGCCTGCGGGCCGGCCACCCGGCCGGGGACTCCTGCCCCGCCTCGCTCGCCGTCTACCGGCGCAAGCTCGCCGAGCTGGACGGCCTGATCGGCCGGCTGGCCGACGTGCGCGACCAGCTCGGGCGCCAGCTGGCCGACGCGGAACTGGCGGCCGGCGAAGCGGCCGTGCCGAAGTGCGAGATGACCGGATGACCGGATGGACGAGAGGGACGGCGACATGAAGGCTCATGGTGTGGCACAGGTGACCGACGCCGATTTCGAGGCCGAGGTGCTCGGGGAGCGGGGACGGCCCGTCCTCGTGGAGTTCACGGCGGACTGGTGCGGCCCCTGCCGCCGGCTCGCCCCCGTACTCTCCTCGATCGCCGCCGAGGAGGCCGACCGGCTCAAGGTCGTGCAGATCGACGCGGACGGCAACCCCGGGGCCGTCACCCGGTACGGGGTGCTGTCCATGCCGACCCTGCTCGTCTTCCGTGACGGCGAGCCCGTCCGGCAGATGGTCGGGGCCCGGGCCAAGCGCAAGCTGCTCCAGGAACTGGAGTCGCACCTCGCCACGGCCTGAGCCCCGTCGCTCGGCCCCCGGCGTCAGCCCTGCGGCCGGAACCAGACCGTCGCCAGCGGCGGGAGGGTCATCCGCAGGCTCGCCGGGCGGCCCTGCGCCGGCACCGGCTCCGGCCGCAGCGGCTGGGTGTGGTGGATGCCGCTGCCGCCGTAGACCTCCAGGTCGGTGTTGAGCACCTCCCGCCACAGCGGTACCTCCTCGGGCACCCCGATCCGGTAGCCGTGCCGGACCACGGGCGAGAAGTTCGACACCGCCAGGAGCTGCGAGCCGTCCTGCGCGTACCGCAGGAACGCGAAGACGTTGTCGTCCGCGGCGTCCGCCTCCACCCAGGCGAAGCCCTCCGGCACCGTGTCCCGCTCCCACAGGGCGGGCGCCGCCGTGTACGTGCGGTTCAGGTCGCGCACGAGATCCCGTACACCGCGGTGGTCACCGGCCGCCGCGTAGGAGGAGTCCAGCAGCCACCAGTCCGGCCCGTACACCTCCGACCACTCCGACCCCTGGGCGAACTCCTGCCCCATGAAGAGCAGTTGCTTGCCCGGGTGGGCCCACATGAAGCCGAGGTACGCCCGGTGCGCGGCCCGCCGCTGCCACCAGTCCTCCCCGGGCATCCGCGACACCAGCGAACCCTTGCCGTGCACCACCTCGTCGTGCGAGATCGGCAGCACGTAGTTCTCGCTGAAGGCGTAGATCATCCCGAAGGTCATGTCGTGGTGGTGGTACTTGCGGTGCACCGGCTCCTTCGACATGTAGCGCAGGGTGTCGTGCATCCAGCCCATGTTCCACTTCAGGCCGAAGCCGAGCCCGCCCGAGTCCGTCGGCCGGGTCACGCCCGTCCACGCCGTGGACTCCTCCGCGATGGTCACCACCCCCGGGCAGCGCCGGTACACGGTCGCGTTCATCTCCTGGAGGAAGGCCACCGCGTCCAGGTTCTCCCGCCCGCCGTGCTCGTTGGGCGACCACTCGCCCTCCTTGCGCGAGTAGTCGAGGTAGAGCATCGAGGCCACCGCGTCCACGCGCAGGCCGTCCACGTGGAACTCCTCGCACCAGTACACGGCGTTGGCGACGAGGAAGTTGCGGACCTCCTTGCGGCCGTAGTCGAACTCCAGCGTCCCCCAGTCCGGGTGCGCGGCCCGCCGCGGGTCCTGGTGCTCGTACAGCGACCGCCCGTCGAACTCGGCGAGGGCCCAGTCGTCGCGCGGGAAGTGCGCGGGCACCCAGTCGACGATCACCCCGATCCCGGCCCGGTGCAGCGAGTCCACGAGGAAACGGAAGTCGTCCGGGGTGCCCATCCGCGAGGTCGGCGCGTAGAAACCGGTGACCTGGTAGCCCCACGAACCGCCGAACGGGTGCTCGGCGACCGGCATCAGCTCCACGTGCGTGAAGCCCAGCTCCTTGACGTACGCGGGGAGCTGCTCGGCGAGCTGCCGGTAGGAGAGCCCGGGCCGCCAGGACGCCAGGTGCAGCTCGTACACCGAGAAGGGGGCCTGGTGCGGGGGCCGGGTGCCGCGCTCGGCCATCCACGCCGCGTCCTGCCACTCGTACCGCGAGGCGGTGACCACCGAGGCGTTCGCCGGCGGGACCTCCGCGGAGCGGGCCATCGGGTCGGCGCGCAGGGTGTGGCTGCCGTCCGGGCGGGTGATGTCGTACTTGTAGAGCGTGCCGGCGCCCACCCCGGGCAGGAACAGCTCCCACACGCCCGTGGAGCCGAGCGACCGCATCGGGTAGGCGACGGAGTCCCAGTACGAGAAGTCCCCGGTGACCCGGACCCCCTGGGCGTTCGGCGCCCACACCGTGAACCGGGTCCCGGCCACGCCCTGGTGCTCCATCGGCTGGGCGCCCAGCGCCGTCCACAGCTCCTCGTGGCGGCCCTCGCCGATCAGGTGCAGGTCCAGCTCGCCGAGGGCCGGCAGGAACCGGTACGGGTCGTGGATCTCGATCTCGTCGCTGTCGTAGGTGACCAGCAGCCGGTACTCCGGCACCTCGGCCAGCGGCAGCAGCCCCGAGAACAGGCCGTCCCCGTCGTCGAGGAGCTCGGCCCGCAGCCCCTTGGCGACGACCGTGACCGCCGTGGCGTACGGGCGCAGCACCCGGAAGGCCACCCCGCCCCGCTGGGCACGGGCCCCCAGCACCGCGTGCGGATCGTGGTGGCGGCCCTCCAGCAGCCGGGCCCGTTCGTCGGCCCCGAGTGCGGGCGCCGGCCGGACACCGCGCGGCGGGGTGGCGCGGCGGGCCCGGGGAGCGCGGGCCTTCTTCACCGGCGCCGGGGCGGTTGCGGCTTCGTCGCGGACGGTCGGTGACGGCTGTCGTGCGGCGCTCACGCGAGCGGCCTCCTCGGGGGCTTCGGGTGGGGGTGCGGGGAGATGGATCCGGGGGCGGACGGGGTCGGCGGCACGCGGTGGGCGGGCCGTACGGGCTCCGACAGCCGCCGGATCGCGGCCATCGGGACGTGCAGCCAGTCGGGGCGGTGCCGGGACTCGTAACGGGCCTCGTACACCGCCTTGTCGGTCTCGTACGCCCGCAGCAGCACGGGATCCTCGCGGGGGTCCCGGCCGGTGGTGCGGGCGTAGCCCTCGCAGAAGGCGGCCCGGCAGTCGTCCGCCCAGGCGGGGGCGAACGGCCGGTGCGAACGGGCCGCGTAGTCGAAGGAGCGCAGTATCCCGGCGATGTCGCGCACCGCCGGTTCGGGACGGCGCCGGTCGGCCAACGGCCGGGCCGGCTCGCCCTCGAAATCGATCAACGACCAGCTGCCGTCGAGGGTGCGCAGGGTCTGACCCAGATGGAGGTCCCCATGGATCCGCTGGGCGGGCACCCCCGCCCCCCGGGAGGCGGCCAGCGCGTCGAAGGCGCCCCGCAGCCCCGCCTCGTAGGGCCGCAGCGCCGCCACCTCGCGGGCGGTGGCGGCCAGCCGGGCCGTCATCCCCGCCGCGAGCCGGGCGGTCTGCTCCGGGCCGAGCGCGACCGTGGGCAGCGCCGAGGCCAGCGCGCTGTGCACCTCGGCGGTGGCCCGGCCGAGCGCGTGGGCCTCGGCGGTGAAGTCGGCCCCGGCGCCGAGCCGGCGCAGCGCGAGCTGCCAGCCGTCGTCTGAGCCGCGCAGGTACGGCTGGAGCACGCCCAGGGTCAGCGGTTCGCTGCCGGGCGGCTCGGCCTCGTACCAGGCGACGGGGGCCGGAACCCGGGTGCAGCCGGCGGCGGCCAGCGCCCTGGGCAGTTCCAGGTCCGGGTTGACGCCGGGGCCGACCCGGCGGAAGACCTTCAGGATGAACGAATCTCCGTAGATGAGGGAGGAGTTCGTCTGCTCCCCGGAGATCGGCCGGGGGGTGAGCCCCGCCGGGATCGGCGTGGCCGGGTCCCGGTCGAAGCGCAGCGGGCCGAGCGCCCCGGGGGAGCGCAGCCGTTCGAGCAGCATGGCCGCGAGCCGGGGATCGCCCAGCGCCTCGTAGACCGCCCGGCCCGCGTACGGCCCGTCCTCGGCATGGCCGATCAGGGTGGGTGCGAGGGCGGGTGGCAGGGACGGGCGGATGCCCAGCAGCAGTTGGTAGCAGTCCCCGTCGACGTCGAGGAGCAGGTGGAGCAGTCCGGGGGTGGATCCCGGCGGCAGCAGCTCGGCCGCCGAGACGGTCCTGAGCCTGCTGATGGCGCGGCCCTTGCCCGCGAACCAGCGCTGTGCGGGCAGCCAGGCCCTCAGCATCGGCTCCAGTGGAGCGATCCCGGCGGCCCGGTCGGCCGTCAGCCGGCTCCGGGCGGATGCAGCCTCCGACATGGCGTCGCGTCCTTTCCCCGGGCCGTCACAGAATGCGCAGAGTGTCCCGGATGCGCGGCAGTTGCTTCTCCGGCATGTGCGAGTGTCGGGTCAGGATGGTCCGTACAGGGGCGGGCGATTGACCCATTCGAGCTGCCCGCCCCGTCCTCGGCCCGCTACTTCGCGCGTTTGTCGACGCGCTGTTCGGCCCGCAGTCGGAACCAGTAGAAGCCGTGGCCCGCCAGGGTCAGCAGGTACGGCCACTCGCCGATCGGCGGGAAGCGCACATCACCCGTGAGCTCCACCGGGACCCGTCCGTTGAACGACCGCAGATCGAGCTCGGTGGGCTGCGCGAAGCGCGAGAAGTTGTGCACGCACAGCACCAGGTCGTCCCCGTGCTCCCGCAGGAACGCGAGCACCGCCGGGTTCGACGACGGCAGTTCGGTGTACGAGCCGAGTCCGAAGGCCGGGTTCGCCTTGCGGATCTCGATCAGTCGCCGGGTCCAGTGCAGCAGCGAGGAGGGCGACGCCATGGCCGCCTCGACATTGGTGACCTGGTACCCGTGGACCGGGTCCATGATGACCGGCAGGTTCAGCCTGCCCGGATCGCACGAGGAGAAACCGGCGTTGCGGTCCGGGGTCCACTGCATCGGCGTGCGGACGCCGTCACGGTCGCCCAGCCAGATGTTGTCGCCCATGCCGATCTCGTCGCCGTAGTAGAGCACCGGCGAGCCGGGCAGCGACAGCAGCAGGGCCGTGAACAGCTCCATCTGGTTGCGGTCGTTGTCCAGGAGCGGGGCGAGCCGGCGCCGGATGCCGATGTTGGCCCGCATCCGCGGGTCCTTGGCGTACTCGGCGTACATGTAGTCACGCTCTTCGTCCGTGACCATTTCGAGGGTGAGCTCGTCGTGGTTGCGCAGGAAGATGCCCCACTGGCAGCGGTCCGGGATCGCCGGGGTCTTGGCCAGGATTTCGGAGACGGGGTAGCGGGACTCTCTTCGTACGGCCATGAAGATGCGTGGCATGACGGGGAAGTGGAAGGCCATGTGGCACTCGTCCCCGCCCTTCTCGTAGTCGCCGAAGTAGTCGACGACGTCCTCGGGCCACTGGTTGGCCTCGGCGAGCAGCACGGTGTCCGGGTAGTGCGCGTCGATCTCGGCCCGGACCCGCTTGAGGAGCTGATGGGTGCGGGGCAGGTTCTCGCAGTTGGTGCCCTCCTCGGCGTACAGGTAGGGCACCGCGTCGAGGCGGAAGCCGTCGATGCCGAGGTCGAGCCAGAAGCGCAGCGCGGAGACGATCTCCTCCACCACGGCCGGGTTCTCGTAGTTGAGGTCCGGCTGGTGGGAGAAGAATCTGTGCCAGTAGTACTGCTTGCGTACCGGGTCGTACGTCCAGTTGGAGGTCTCGGTGTCGACGAAGATGATGCGGGCGTCCTGGTACTGCTTGTCGTTGTCGGCCCACATGTAGTAGTCGCCGTACGGACCGTCCGGGTCCTTGCGCGACTGCTGGAACCACTCGTGCTGATCGCTGGTGTGGTTCATGACGAAGTCGATGATCACCCGCATGCCGCGGGTGTGCGCGGCGTCCACGAACTCCACGAAGTCGGCGAGGTCGCCGAACTCGGGGAGCACGGAGGTGTAGTCGGCGACGTCGTAACCCCCGTCGCGCAGGGGTGAGGCGAAGAACGGCGGCAGCCACAGGCAGTCGACACCGAGCCACTGGAGGTAGTCCAGTTTGCTGGTGAGCCCCTTGAGGTCGCCGACGCCGTCGCCGTTGCTGTCGTGGAAGGAGCGGACGAGGACCTCGTAGAAGACCGCTCGCTTGAACCAGTCGGGATCGCGGTCCTTGGCGGGGGTGTCCTCGAAGGTGTCGTGGACGGGATCGTTGATCATCATGTGGTGGGTGACCCTCCGGTGGGCGGGGACGGTCGCAGAGCGGCCAGTACGTGCGCGGGCGTGCGGCCCGGCTCTAGGCGCACGTAGTTCGCCCTGCCCCAGTGATAGGTCTCGCCGGTGAGCTCGTCGCGCACCGCGAGGGACCCGTGCCAGTCGAGGCCGAGTACCGGCATGTCCAACGACACTGTCGCCTCCTGGGTGTGGTGCGGATCGAGGTTGACGACCACCAGTACGGAATTGGCTCCGGCGTGCTTCGAATAGGCGATCACCTGTTCGTTGTCGGTCGAGTGGAAGTGGATGTCGCGCAGCTGCTGGAGCGCGGGGTTGCGGCGGCGCAGCCGGTTCAGGGAGGTGATCAGCGGGGCGATGGTCTCGCCGGTGCGATCGGCGCCGGCCCAGTCGCGCGGCCGGAACTCGTACTTCTCTGAGTTCAGGTACTCCTCGCTGCCCTCGCGCACCGGGGTGTTCTCGCAGAGCTCGTAGCCCGCGTAGACCCCCCAGGCGGGGGAGAGGGTGGCGGCCAGGACGGCCCTGACCTCGAAGGCGGGGCGGCCCCCGTGCTGCAGGTACTCGTGCAGGATGTCCGGGGTGTTGACGAAGAAGTTCGGCCGCATGACCGAGGCGGACGGGGTGTCCGCCAGCTCGGTCAGGTACTCGGTCAGCTCGGCCTTGGTGTTGCGCCAGGTGAAGTAGGTGTACGACTGCTGGAAGCCGACGGCGGCCAGCGCCCGCATCATCGCGGGCCGGGTGAACGCCTCCGCCAGGAAGATCACGTCCGGGTCCGACTTGTTGATGTCCGCGATCACCTTCTGCCAGAAGACGACCGGCTTGGTGTGCGGATTGTCGACCCGGAAGATCCGGACGCCGTGGTCCATCCAGTGCCGCAGGATCCGGCAGGTCTCCTTGACGATGCCGGCCATGTCGGTGTCGAAGTGGATCGGGTAGATGTCCTGGTACTTCTTCGGCGGGTTCTCGGCGTACGCGATCGTCCCGTCCGCCCGGTGGCGGAACCACTCCGGGTGCTTCTCCACCCACGGGTGGTCGGGGGAGCACTGCAGGGCGAAGTCCAGCGCGATCTCCATGCCCAGCTCGCGGGCGCGCCCGACGAAGGCGTCGAAGTCCTCGATGGTGCCGAGCTCCGGGTGGACCGCGTCGTGCCCGCCCTCGGTGGAACCGATGGCCCACGGCACGCCCGGGTCCCAACTACCGGCGGAAAGGGTGTTGTTCGGACCCTTGCGGTAGGTGGACCCGATCGGGTGGATGGGCGGCAGGTAGACCACGTCGAAGCCCATCGCGGCGATCGCGGGCAGCCGCTCGGCGGCGGTCCGGAAGGTCCCGCTGACCGGGGCCTCGTCGGGCTCCAGCACCGCTCCCTCGGAGCGCGGGAACATCTCGTACCAGGAGCCGAAGAGGGCCCGCTTGCGCTCCACCAGGAGCGGCAGGGGCTTGGAGGCGGTGACCAGCTCCCGGTACGGGCGCCTGGCGAACGCGGCGTCCACGGCCGGATCGAGGGCGGCCTCGTACCGTTCGGCGGCGGGCAGGTCCTCGTCGCGCATGGTGCCGGCGGCGGTCAGGACGGCCTCGCGCCCGTCGCGCTTGGGGATCCGGGCCCCGGCCCGCTCGTAGAGCTCCGCGCCCTCCAGCAGCATGAGGCCGGTGTCGATCCCGGCGGGGATCTTGATCGCGGCATGGGCCCGCCAGGTGGCGACCGGATCGCTCCACGCCTCGACGGTGTACGTCCACCTCCCCTCGACGTCGACGGAGATCTTGGTCCCCCACCGGTCGGTGCCGGGGGCGAGTTCGCTCAGCGGCACGGGGGCCCGCAACCGCCCGCCCGGATCACGCAGGACGAGGTGGGCGGCGACGGCGTCGTGTCCTTCGCGGAACACGGTGGCGGAGATCTCGAAGACCTCGTCCACGACCGCCTTTGCGGGTCTGGCGCCGCAGTCGACGGCGGGGCGGACGTCCAGCACGGGAATGCGACCGATCATGATGGGATCACCTGGGGGCAGTTCGCAGGGCTCGGTGACAACAGGCCAGCCGGAATCACGGCTGGTAGTGCACGCTCTGTTCGCTCTGTTTCTAGCCGCTCAGTGGACGGCTGGGCTGCGGGCATGGCCGCTCCTGTCCGCGTTCACTCGGGTGGCGGGGAGAGGGTTTGTGGGCGGAGGCGCCGTGCGTGTACGCGTGTACCCGGGGAGCCCTTCCCACTATCACCCCGCCCAACCCGGGTGCTCGGTTAACTACTCGTACGTAGTGGCACGGGCGATACCAAGCACCCGCTCGACATCCGCCGGGGCTCCGTCAAGTCGGCCGGGACTAGGTGACGTACGGGCTCACGCGGCGTGGAGCCGGGGCGCGGACGGGTCGGGAACCACCCGTCCCACGGGCCCCGCGCGCCCCTTCCTGAGGGTCGGTCACCGGCTGCCCGGGAGGGCGGAACGACCGCGCCCGGGCCTCGGCGGGGCCGCCGGTCCCAGCCGCGCGGCTCGTCGGGTACCCGGTCCGGCGAGCCACCGCTCGCCGGCCTCGGTGTCCCGGACGAGCCGGCTCCGCCCGAAGGCGTCCCCGAGCAACAGTCCCGCGAGGCTTCCCCGGCCGCGTCCACCGTCTCGTCCGTACGGGCGACGATGCCACAAGTGTTCCCGGATGCCGTGCGAATCGATCGGCGCCGGGCGGCACGGGAGGTGGCGGCCGTACCCGGGTGACCTGTCGGAGGAGGACCGTCCTCGCTAGCCTTCCGGGGGTGATGCGCGGGTGCACAGCGTGGTGAGCCCGCTCCGATCCGCAATCCCCTGCGAAGGTGGAACGTGTGAAGGCTATCCGTCGATTCACCGTGCGCCCCGTCCTCCCGGAGCCCCTCCTGCCGCTCACCGACCTCGCGCGCAATCTGCGCTGGTCGTGGCATTCCGAGACCCGTGACCTCTTCCAATCCGTCGACCCCGAGGGCTGGCAGGCCGCCGGCGGCGATCCCGTCCGGCTGCTCGGCGCCGTCTCCGCGGCCCGGCCCGCCGAACTGGCCGCGGCCCGCCGGTTCCTGCGCCGACTCGCCGTCGCCGCCGCCGACCTCGATGACTACGTGAACGGCGGGAGGTGGTACCAGAGCCAGGAGAACGGCGCGGAACTGCCCGCCGCCATCGCCTATTTCTCCCCCGAATTCGGTATCACCGCGGCCCTGCCGCAGTACTCCGGCGGCCTCGGCATCCTCGCCGGGGACCACCTCAAGGCCGCCAGCGACCTCGGCGTCCCGCTCATCGGGGTGGGCCTGCTGTACCGCCACGGCTACTTCCGCCAGTCGCTCTCCCGCGACGGCTGGCAGCAGGAGCACTATCCCGTCCTCGACCCCAACGAACTCCCGCTCGGCCTGCTCCGCCAGGACGACGGCACCCCCGCCCGCGTCTCGCTGACCATGCCCGGCGGACGCACCCTGCACGCCCACATCTGGCAGGCCCGCGTCGGCCGGGTGCCGCTGCTGCTCCTGGACTCCGACGTCGAGGACAACGACGCCGCGGCCCGCGAGGTGACCGACCGGCTCTACGGCGGCGGCAGCGACCACCGGCTGCTCCAGGAGATGCTGCTCGGCATCGGCGGTGTGCGCGCGGTCCGCACGTACTGCCGGATCACCGGTCACCCCGACCCCGAGGTCTTCCACACCAACGAGGGCCATGCCGGCTTCCTCGGGCTCGAACGCATAAGGGAACTGGAGCGGGAGCGGGGCCTCGGCTTCGACGCCGCCGTCGAGGCGGTGCGCGCCGGGACCGTGTTCACCACGCACACCCCCGTCCCGGCCGGGATCGACCGCTTCGAGCGGGCCCTGGTCGCCCGGCACTTCGGGGAGGGCGGGGAACTGGCCGGCGTACCGGTCGAGCGGATCCTGGAACTGGGCGCGGAGACCTATCCCGGCGGCGACCCCGGCGTGTTCAACATGGCCGTGATGGGCCTGCGCCTGGCCCAGCGGGCCAACGGGGTGTCCACCCTGCACGGCGCGGTCAGCCGGGAGATGTTCGCCGGGCTGTGGCCCGGCTTCGACCCGGCCGACGTGCCCATCACCTCCGTGACCAACGGGGTGCACGCCCCCACCTGGGTGGCCCCCGAGGTGGTCCGGCTCGGCGCCCGCCAGATCGGCGCGGGCCGCACCGAGGACGCCCTGTCGGTCGGCGGCTCCCCGCGCTGGGACGCGGTCGCCGAGATCCCGGACCAGGACGTGTGGGACCTGCGGCGGGTGCTGCGCGAGCAGCTGGTGCAGGAGGTACGGGACCGGCTGCGGGCCTCGTGGCGCCAGCGCGGCGCCGCCGCGGCCGAGCTGGGCTGGGTCGACTCCGTACTCGACCCCGACGTGCTGACCATCGGCTTCGCCCGGCGCGTGCCCTCGTACAAGCGGCTGACGCTGATGCTGCGCGACCCGGAGCGGCTGCGCAGGCTGCTGCTGGACCCGGAGCGGCCGGTGCAGATCGTGGTCGCGGGCAAGGCGCATCCGGCCGACGACGGCGGGAAGCGGCTCGTGCAGGAACTGGTGCGCTTCGCAGACGACCCGCGGGTGCGCCACCGGATCGTCTTCCTGCCCGACTACGGCATGGCCATGGCGCAGAAGCTCTACCCGGGCTGTGACGTCTGGCTGAACAACCCGCTGCGGCCCCTGGAGGCCTGCGGCACGAGCGGGATGAAGGCCGCGCTGAACGGCTGCCTCAACCTGTCCGTGCTCGACGGCTGGTGGGACGAGTGGTTCGAGCCGGACTTCGGTTGGGCCATCCCGACCGCCGACGGGCTCGGCGCGGACGAGGACCGGCGCGACCACCTGGAGGCCACCGCCCTCTACGAGCTGATCGAGAACCGGGTCGCGCCCCGCTTCTACGACCGGGTCGGACGCACCGGGCTCCCGGTGCGGTGGATCGAGATGGTCCGGCGCACGCTCGTCTCGCTGGGGCCGAAGGTGCTCGCCGGGCGCATGGTCCGGGAGTACGTGGAGCGGCTGTACACGCCGGCCGCGCTCGCCCACCGGGCCCTGGACGCCGCGGCGGCGCGCGACCTCGCCTGGTGGAAGGGGCGGGTCCGGGCGGCCTGGCCGCGGGTCTCCGTCGAACACGTGGAGACGCTGGCCGCGGCTCCGGTCAACGGCACCGCCGAACTGGGTGCCACCCTCACCCTGCGCGTGCAGGTGGCGCTGGACGCGCTCACCCCCGAGGACGTGGAGGTACAGGCCTTCGGCGGCCGGGTGGACCCGCAGGACGTGATCCGGGACGGGCGGAGCTTCCCGCTCAAGCCGGCCGCGGGGCCCGATCTGGAGGGCCGCTGGGTGTACGAGGGCCCGCTCGCCCTCGACCGTACGGGGCCCTTCGGATACACGGTGCGGATCCTGCCCGCGCACCCGCTGCTGGCGACCCCGGCGGAACTGGGCCTGGTCGCGGCCCCGGTGGAGACGGACGCGGGCGGCGGGGTACTCCTGCGGTAGGCGCCGTGGCGGCAGCGGTTCAGGGGGCGGGCGGTGGATCCACCAGCCGCTCGCCCTCCACGAGCATCCCGGCCCGCTTGACGCTGCGCAGGGCCGGGATCACCTCCACCTGCCCCACGCCGTCCACCGCGCCGATCCTCTCGGTCAGGTACGTGTAGAGCGCGTCGGTGTCCCGGCACACGACCACCGCCATCAGGGAGGCCGCCCCGGTCACGGCCGCCGCGAACGGCACCTCGCGGTGGCTCGCCAGCGCGGCCCCCACCTCCGCCAGCCGGGCGGGCGGGACGGTCAGCACCATCGTCGCCTCGGCCTCGTAGCCGAAGAGCGAGGGGACGAACTCCACGTCGAAGAAGAGCGCCCCGAGATCGCGCAGCCGTTCCACCTTCCGACGCGCGGTCGACTCCGACAGCCCGGTGGCGCGGGCCAGTTCCGGATACCCGGCGCGGCCGTCCCGGCCCAGCACCGCGAGCAGCGCGAACTCCGTCTCGTCCAGGGCGTACCGGTCCGGCCCGGGCGGGGCCGCAGGCCGTTCCAGGGCCGCGATCTGATCCGGGCGCAGCACGTCCACGCCCGCCCACGAGTCGGGCCCGCCGAAGAACTTCCGCAGGATGGTGTGGGCGCTGATGCCGGTCACCCGGCGGGTGCGCGGCAGCTTCTCCAGAAGCAGGGTGTCCCGGTCCCTGCGGGTACGGGCCCGTGTCATGCAGTGGACCTCCGTGCCGCCCGAGTTCAGCGTCACCCATGCGATGTCCGGGCGGCGGGCGAGCGCCTCGGCCACCGGGAGCGCGGCGTCGGGGGCGCACTGCACCCGAAGCCAAGACTCGAACAGTCCGACGCGGCTGCCCTGCGGCAGCCCGACCACCCGGACCAGACCGGCGGTCCGCAGCCGCCGGTAGCGGCGTACGACGGTCTGGTCCGAGACCTCCAGCACCTCGGCGAGCCGGCTGAAGGAGGCCCGGCCGTCGATCACGAGGGCGTGCACCAGGGACTGGTCGAGTGCGTCCAGCTGCGTCTCGTTCATGGTTTCCATCATGGCAGGGGACCTGATGAAGGAAATCCGGCAGGAGCGGGCCGCTGGATGGGGGAAGGGAGGTGGGTGGTGGGACCTTGGGGTCACCGCGGACCCGCCCGCGACCCCGCCCCTGCGCACACCCGAGGAGAACTCCCATGCGCAAATGGCTGCCCCTGACGGCCGTCTGCCTCGGGGCATTCATGCTCCTGGTCGACGTCACGATCGTGACCGTCGCCCTGCCCGACATGTCCGCCGACATGGCCGGCGACTCTTCCTTCGGCGGATTCGCCGGCCTCCAGTGGGTGATGGACGTCTACGCCCTGGCCCTGGCCGCCCTGCTGCTGGGAGCGGGCTCGCTCGCCGACCGGATCGGCCGCCGCCGCGTCTACCTCATCGGGCTCGGGCTCTTCGCCGCCGCCTCGCTCGCCTGCGGGCTGGCTTCCGGCCCGGCCGAGCTGATCGCCTTCCGCGCCGTCCAGGGCATCGGCGGAGCCGCCATGTTCGCCACCACCATGGCCCTGCTCAGCGCGTCCTACCAGGGCCGCGACCGCGGGGTGGCCTTCGGCGTCTGGGGCGCGGTCAACGGCGCCGCTGCCGCGGCCGGGCCGATCATCGGAGGGCTGCTCACCGAGAACTTCGGCTGGCGCTGGATCTTCTTCATCAACCTGCCCGTCAGCGCGCTGGCCGTGTACGTCACCCTCAAGGCGGTGGCGGAGTCGCGCAACCCGCACGCCGAGCGCCTCGACCTGCCCGGCATGGCCACCTTCACCGCGGGCGCCGCGGCCGTCACCTACGCCGTGATCCGCGTCGGCGAGAACGGCTGGGGCTCGTCCGCCACCCTCGGCCTGCTCGGCCTGGGCGTGGCCGCCTTCGCCGCCTTCGTCCTCGTCGAACTGCGCAGCACCCGCCCGATGCTGGACCTCTCGCTCTTCCGCAGCCGAACCTTCGTCGCCGTCATGGCCGCCGGACTGCTGCTGTCGGGCGCCGCGTTCTCGTACCTCATGTACGTCTCCCTCTGGCTGCAGTCCGCCGAGGGGATGACCCCGGTCGGCGCGGGCCTGGTGCTGCTGCCGCTCAGCGCGGCCGGCTTCGTCGTCGCCGCGGTGGCCGGACGGCTGCTGCACGCGGTCCCGCCCCGGCTGACCATCGGCGGCGGACTGCTGCTGATCGGCTTCGGCGCGCTGCTCCAGGCCTGGATGCTCGACGCCGGGGACGGCTGGACCGCCCTGGTGCCGGGGCTGCTCGTGACCGGCGTGGGGGTGGGCGCCGCGACCCCGGCGCTGGCCGCCACCGCGATGGGGGCCGTGGCCCCGGCCCGGGCGGGCATGGCGGGCGGCGCCCTGAACACCGCGCGCCAGCTGGGCACCGCCCTCGGCATCGCCGTGCTCGGCGCGGTCTTCCACGCGGGGCTGCGCTCCGAGCTCGGTGAGGGCGGCCGGGGGCTGGCGGAGCCGCTGGCCGCCGGCGGCGCCGGGCAGGTGCTCGCCGAAGCCCCGGCGGGCGCGGCCCGCGAGGCGCTGACGGGGCTGGTGGAGGCCGCCTTCTCCAGCGGTCTGCGCGAGACGTTCCTGGTCTCGGCCGCGATGGGGCTGGCCGGTGCACTGGCGGTCTTCCTCCTGCTCCGCGGTGGGACGCCGGCCGCCGCAGCTCCGCTCCCGCGGCCCCGCACGCAGTCCACCGGAGCCGAGGACCCGGCGGGGGCACCGGCCGTACGGAACTGAGGCCGTACGCGGCGAGACGGTGCGGAGGGCCGTACGGCTGGGACCTCACGGGTGAACCTTCGAACGTACTGGGCATGCCGAAGCGATTCAGAGGACTTCTCCGCTCCTACGCTGCCCGAGGATGCCACCGGACAGGTATCCGCGGAACCCGAGGAACGGACTCCCCATGCTTCTTCGCTCGACCGCCGCCGTGTTCGTCGGCGCTCTCGCCCTCGCCCTGCCCACCGCCGGGCCGTCGATGGCCGACGACCACGGCGAACGCGCCCTCGGCACCCTGCACTACCGCTACCTGGACGCGGCAAGCGTCGAGAGAGCCGGTCAGATCCGGCCCGCCGACAACGACACCTGCTACCTGCTGACGCGCACCTCCCGCGACGAGCCCGCCATCGAGGTGCACAACGAGACGGAGTCGCTGGCGGTCCTCTTCGACAACCGCAGCTGCGACGGCGAGGCGGAGAAGGTCCTGAAGCCGGGGGAGAAGGCGAAGCGGGTGGAGGTCGTCTCGGTCTACTTCAAGCCGGTGGACGGGGAGGACGCGGGCCGGGGCGACAACGGAGGCAACGGCGGGAACGGCGGTAATGGCGGGAACGGCACCTGGCCGGGCCGGGACGACCAGTCGCGCGACGACGAGGACCAGACCGAGGGCGGCAACGGCGGCAACGGCGGCAACGGCGGGAACGGCGGGAACGGCACCTGGCCGGGCCGGGACGACCAGTCGCGCGACGACCAGACCGACCAGAGCGGCCGGCCGGACCAGAACCAGAACCAGAACCAGAACCGCGACGACGAGGCAGAAGAGGAGGAGGACCTCCTCACCGCCATCTTCCGCTCCCTGGGCCGCCCCGGGGCCTGAGGTCCCGGCCGCGCGGCGGCGCCCATGGAACAGGGCCGCCCGGGGAGGATTCCTCCCGGGCGGCCCCGTGTCTATCTGCTCAGCTGACGTTCACTCTGCCCCGCCGGGGTCAGAAGGTGAGCTTCCAGCTGTTGATGTAGCCGGTGTCCAGGCTGGCGGCGTCCCGGACGCGGAGCTTCCAGGTGCCGTTCGCGACCTCGGAGGAGGCGTTCACGGTGAACTGCTGGACGATGTTGTCCGCGCTGCCGCCGCTGCGGTTGCGCAGGTTGTAGACGCTGCCGTCGGGGGCGACCAGGTCGACGACCAGGTCACCGACGTAGGTGTGGACGATGTTCACGTCCACCTTGAGGGCGCTCGGGGCGTTGCCCGATCGCGTCACGTTGATCGGGGACTCGACGGTCGCGTTGTCCGCGATCTGGTAGTCCGTGGTGTTCTCGAAGACGCTCGGCTGCGTGGTGCCGACCGTCCAGGTGAACGCCGCGGTGCCGGTCTGGTTCTGCGAGTCGGTCACCGTGACGGTCACGTTGGACGTGCCCGCGGTGGTGGCGGTGCCCGAGATCAGGCCGTTGGAGGCGTTGATCGACAGGCCGGCCGGCAGGCCGGTCGCCGCGTAGCTCAGCGCACCCGGGTTCGTGCTGGTGGCCTGGACCTGCAGGCTCACCGCGCCGCCCGTGACGGTGTTCTGGTTGGCGATCGGGGTGACCGAGACGCCGTTGGAGATGCGGGATCCGACGGCGATGCCGGCCCACGCGTTGGCGACGTTGTTGTAGATGGTCGAGCCCTGACCGTAGAGGTCGGCGGCGGCCTTCAGCGTCTGGACGCGGGCGTCGGCGTAGTTGGTGTTCGACTTGAAGTAGCCGACCGTCAGCGCACGGAACCAGATCTTCGAGGCGGCGTCACGGCCGATCGCGGTGACGGGCAGGCCGTCCGCGGTCGGCGAGTTGTAGCTCACGCCGTTGATGACCTTGGCGCCGGAGCCCTCGGAGGCCAGGTAGTACCAGTGGTTGGCCGGACCCGAGGAGTAGTGGACGTCGATGCCACCGAGGCCCGAGTACCAGCTGTCCTTGGACGCGCCGTCCTTGCTGGGCTTGTCCATGTAGCGCAGCGGGGTGCCGTCGCCGTTGATGTCGATCTTCTCGCCGACCAGGTAGTCGCCGACGTCCTGCGGGTTGTTGGCGTAGAACTCGACGGCCGCCGCCATGATGTCGGAGGTCGCCTCGTTCAGACCGCCGGGCTCACCGCTGTAGGTCATGTTGCCGGTGACCGAGGTCAGGCCGTGGGTCATCTCGTGCGCGGCCACGTCGGTGGAGGTGAGCGGCTTGTTGTTGCCCTCACCGTCGCCGTACGTCATGCAGAAGCAGGAGTCGCTCCAGAACGCGTTGACGTAGGCGTTGCCGTAGTGGACCCGGGTGTACGGGGCCACGCCGTCGTTGCGCAGGCCGTTGCGGCCGTGCACGTTCTTGTAGTAGTCCCACGTGGCGGCGGCGCCGTAGTGGGCGTCCGCGCCGGCGGTCTCCAGGTTGGCGGCGGTGCCGTTGCCCCAGATGTCGTCCGGGCCGGAGAACAGGGTGCCGGTGCCGGAGCCGGTGCCGCGGTTGAGGTTGTACGTCTTGTGGTTGCCGCGCGCGGCGTCGGTCAGGTTCCAGGTGCTGCCCGACTGGGTGGTCCCGAGGGTCACCTGGCCGCTGTACATCGTGTTGCCGGTGCCGGTCTCGATGGCCTGCCACTCGGTGATCTTGGCGCCGGTCTTGGCGTTGGTCACCACGTGGAGCTCGTTCGGCGTGCCGTCGTGCTGGAGGCCGCCGACGACGGTCTCGAACGCGAGGACCGGCGCGCCCTCGGCCGCCCAGATCACCTTGCGGGCGTTCTTGGACGGCTTGGCCTCCTTGGAGCCCTCGGCGCTCGCGGCGGAGACGGCCTGGCTCTCGGCGGCCGCCGGCGTCACGGTGGCGCTGGTGTCGGCGACCTTGATCTCGTGGTTGGTCGCCTTCGTCACACTCTTGGTGACGCCGTCCTTGGCGTGGACGGTGAGGTCACCACCGAGGACGGGGAGTCCGTCGTAGGTGCGCTCGTAGGTGGTGTGCGTGGTGCCGTCCGCATCCTGGACCACGTCGCGGACGACGAGCTTCTCGCCACTGCCGAGGCCGAGCGCCTTGGCGGCCTGCACGGTGGTCGAGTTGGCATCGGCCAGGAGCGTCGCACGCTCCGAGGCGCTGAGTGCGCGGTTGGCCGCGCCCGGGTTGGGCTGGGCGGCCTTGGAGGCCTGCGACGCGGTGGCGTCGGCGGTCGCGGTGCCGGTCTGTATACCTACGGCGAGCAGGGCTGCCGCGGCAACGAGCGCGCCGGCAGCGGTGGCACGCCTCTGGGGGGTGGACCTCAACGCAGACTCCTTCTGCAAGGGGGGTTCCGGATGGCTGGGTGGGCCTCCGGGCAGAACAGGGCTGGTGCGATGAACGGTCGAAGATTGCCACTCGCAGCGGCAGATGTCAGGGCCGCGTCAAAAGGTTGGCCGGAAACAGTCCGTTGTCCGAAGATACGTATCCGCTATCCGGACCATTCGCCTCCGTGTGCTTCCTGGGTCGTTCGACATGCGGAACGCCTGATACCGGTTGCTAACACTTGCGCAACAAGAGGCTGCTTTGACCCAAACGGCATTTACCGTACGGGTGTTTGTCGTACTGTTTGCCGGTGCGGCAGATGTACGTTGCCAGGGGAAGCCATGGACACCTGCCACTGTCATAGACCACGTGCCAGGGGGGCCCATGAGGCATGTCCATATTCCTGCGCAAAGAGTGGCCCGAGCGGCCCGGGAGTCCCTTGCGCCCGCACGGCGCCTCGGGGACAAGGCCCGTTGGTACCGTCCGGCCGCAATCACCGCCGACTTCCTCGGCGCCGCTATCCCGGTAGGACTCGTCTTCGACGCGGCGCAGCAGGTCCGGCCCGTGTACTGCGCCCTGGCCGCCGCCGTGGCGTGGACCGGGGTGCAGGCGCTGCGCCGGCGCTACGCGACCCGGACGCTCGGGGAGTCCCGCGGCGTACTGCCGGTCGTCCATGACTGGCTGATTCTGATCGGCGTGCTGGCCGTGGCGCGTGTGGTGACCGAAGAGGCCACCCCCCGACTGTCCGCGCTCGGGGCCCTGTTGCCCGCTCTGCTCATCACCACCGCCGTCCACAAGCTGACCTACCGCCACCTCTCGGCCGCCCGCCGCGAGGCCCAGGCCGTCAGCCGGGTCCTCGTCGTCGGCGAGCCCGACGCGGCCGAGGACGTCATCGCGCACCTCGCCGCCCGCACCGACCACCCGTACGTCGTCGTCGGTGTGGTCCCGGTCGGTGCCGGGCCGCTCGCCAGTGGGGTGCCCGTGGCGGCGCGGCTCGACGGATCGGCCTCCGAGGCCCCGAACGGCGACGCCGCGGCCGTGCTCGGCGCCGTCGCCAGCCACCACGCCGACCTGGTGCTGGTGGCCCCCGGCGTGCGGATCACGGGGGAGCGGCTGCGCCGCATCGCCTGGGCCCTGCACGACAAGGGTCTGGAACTCGCGGTCTTCCCCGGGCTGGTGGAGGTCTCCGTCAAGCGGCTGGAGACCCTGTCCGCGGGCGGGCTCGCCGTGCTGCGGGTGGCGCCGCCCGTCAGCCGCGGGGTGCAGACCCTGCTCAAGTCGGCCCTGGACCGGGTCGGAGCCGCGGCCGGACTGCTGCTGCTCTCCCCGATCCTCCTGGGGATCGTCCTGGCCATACGTCTGGGCTCGCGTGGCCCGGCCTTCTACCGGCAGCGGCGGATCGGCCGCGACGGGGTCCCGTTCGTCATGTGGAAGTTCCGCACGATGGTCGTGGACGCCGACGCCCTCAAGGCCGAGCTGTCCGGGGCCAACGAGAACGACGGTCTGATGTTCAAGATGCGCCGCGACCCCCGGGTGACCCGGGTGGGCCGGCTGCTGCGCCGTACCTCGCTGGACGAGCTCCCGCAGCTCATCAACGTGCTGATCGGCAACATGTCGCTGGTCGGCCCGCGCCCGCCGCTTCCCGAGGAGGTGGCGAAGTACGACGACGTCGAGCTGCGCCGGCTCACCGTACGGCCCGGGATGACGGGATTGTGGCAGATCAGCGGCAGGTCCGACCTGTCCTGGGACGAAACGATCCAGCTCGACCTGCAGTACGTCGACAACTGGTCCTTCACCAGCGATGTCGACGTCATGGGCCGCACGCTCCGCGCCGTCGTAGACGGTCGCGGAGCGTACTGAGGGGCCTGGGCCGCCTGTGCGATCAGCTCTGCTCGCGCCACCACTTGTACGTGGCGGCGATGCCGTCCCGCAGCGGGACGGCGGGCTTCCACCCGAGCGACGTCAGGCGGCTCACGTCCAGCAGCTTGCGCGGGGTCCCGTCCGGCTTGGACGTGTCCCAGGCGAGCTCGCCGCGGAAGCCGGTCACCTCGGCGACCGTCTCGGCCAGTTCCTTGATGGTCAGGTCCTCGCCGCAGCCGATGTTGACGGGCTCGTCGCCGTCGTAGGAGTTCAGCAGTACGGCGCAGGCCGCGGCCAGGTCGTCCACGTGCAGGAACTCCCGGCGCGGGGTGCCCGAGCCCCACAGCGTGACCTCGTCACGGCCCTCGGCGGCGGCCTCGTGGAAGCGCCGGACGAGCGCCGGCAGGACGTGCGAGGTCTCCAGGTCGAAGTTGTCGCCCGGGCCGTAGAGGTTCGTCGGCATCGCCGAGATGTACGAGGCGCCGTACTGCTTGCGGTACGACTGGACCTGGACGATGCCGGCGATCTTGGCGAGGGCGTAGGCCTCGTTGGTCGGCTCCAACGGGCCGGTCAGCAGGGCGTCCTCGCGGATCGGCTGCGGGGCCAGCTTCGGGTAGATGCAGGACGATCCCAGGAACAGCAGCCGGCCCACGCCGGCGGCATGGGCGCCGCCGATCACGCTGAGCTGGATCTGGAGGTTCTCCTCCAGGAACTGCACCGGGTACGTGCTGTTGGCCATGATCCCGCCGACCTTGGCCGCGGCCAGCACCACGGCGTCCGGGCGGACGTCCTTCAGGTACGCCGCGGTCGCGGCGGCGTCGCGCAGGTCGAGGTCGGCACGACCCCGGGTCAGCACCTCATGGCCGTCGGCGGTGAGCCGCCGGGCGACCGCGGATCCCACGAGGCCGCGGTGGCCCGCGACGAAGACGCGGGCGTTCGGGGGCAGGAGCGGCAGCGAACTTGTCATACCGCCGATGATGCCAGTCCGCACCCGCGGGTCCGGCACGGGTCCACCGGCCCGGCTTCCCGGCCGCCGGCCGGGGCCCGAGCCGGTGGACCGCCCGGGCCACGGCGGCGCTCCGGCGCCGTCCGGAACCGGGGCCGGGCCGGCCCGCGTCCGCTTCGGTCAGGGGCGTCCGCCCCGCCGGGGCGGTCCGGGAGCGGCCGTGTACGGTAACGCAATCCGGCCCCCGGGCCGCGGCCGGGCCGCTCGGTGCGACGCCTGACGGCCCGCTCCGCACCCACTCCGAGGCGCAGCCTCACCACGACAGACAGAAACCACCAACAAGGGGACCCCATGGGCAAGACCGCACTGATCACCGGAGTCACCGGACAGGACGGCTCGTACCTCGCCGAGCTCCTGCTCTCCAAGGGCTACACGGTGCACGGGCTCGTGCGGCGGTCCTCCAGCTTCAACACGGAGCGGGTCGACCACATCTACCAGGACCCGCAGACCGCCAACCGGTCCTTCGTCCTGCACCACGCCGACCTCTCCGACGGCGTCGCGCTCGTGAACCTGCTCCGTGACATACGCCCCGACGAGGTCTACAACCTCGGCGCGCAGTCCCACGTCCGCGTCTCCTTCGACGCCCCGCTCTACACGGGCGACGTGACCGGCCTCGGCGCGCTGCGGCTGCTGGAGGCGATCCGGGCCAGCGGTGTCGACACCCGTATCTACCAGGCCTCGTCCTCCGAGATGTTCGGGTCCACCCCGCCGCCGCAGAACGAGCAGACCCCGTTCCACCCGCGCAGCCCGTACGGTGCCGCGAAGGTGTTCGCGTACTGGACCACGGTGAACTACCGCGAGGCGTACGACATGTTCGCCGTCAACGGGATCCTCTTCAACCACGAGTCCCCGCGCCGCGGCGAGACCTTCGTGACCCGCAAGATCACCCGCGCGGTGGCCCGTATCAAGGCCGGTCTCCAGGACCACCTCTACCTCGGCAACCTCGACGCGGTGCGCGACTGGGGCTACGCCCCCGAATACGTGGACGCCATGTGGCGGATGCTCCAGCAGGACGAGCCCACCGACTACGTCGTCGCCACCGGAGTGGCCGCGACCGTCCGCGAGTTCGTCGAGTCCTCCTTCACGCACGCCGGCCTCGACTGGACGGACCACGTGCGCTACGACCCCAAGTACGAGCGCCCCAGCGAGGTCGACGCCCTCATCGGTGACGCGTCCAAGGCGCATGAGCTGCTTGGCTGGAAGCCGACGGTCCTGGTGGCGGAGCTTGCGCAGATCATGGTCGACGCCGACATCCGCCAGGTCGAGGACCAACTGGCGGGCGTGACAGTCCGCATCGACCGCTGAGGCCTTATATTTCCCCTACGGTTTGCCGTGTTCCGGCCATACTCCGCAGCTCTGCAGGGGTGCGGCCGGGGTAAACCTGCCGTATGTCCCTTGTGCACCCTCCAGGCTGAACCTGTTGATTCCAAGTTGGTATGCAATGGGTCAAGAGAGGTGACCGGGCCTTCGTATGAGCCCTAGTCTGCGCCAGTACATATGGCTGTTCGGATAGATCCAGCCATCAAACCGGGCAATTGCCCTGGGGGGCTCATGCGTAGATCCAGAGGGCTGACTGCCGCCCTCGTACTGTCACTGGCCGGTGCGGGCACCGGCATAGGCCTGGTGCTGATGCCTGAGGCGTCCGCCATCACGGCGCCGGTGGCATTCACCGCCGACGAACTGCCGACCTGGCAGACGAACGGCGTCGTCTGGGCGATGGCCCAGGCCAACGGCACCGTCTTCGCCGGCGGTACCTTCTCGGCCGTCCGCCCGCCCGAGGGCGCGGCAGGCGCGGAGCAGAACGCCGTGAACTTCGTGGCGCTCGACGCCGCTACCGGCAATCCCACCTCCTGCAAGCTGGCCTTCACCATCGGCGAAGGCACGGCGACCGTCCGTACGCTGGTCGTCTCGAAGGACAAGAAGACCCTCTACGCGGGCGGTTCCTTCGGCGCCGTCAACGGCACCCCGGTGTCCAGCCTCGCCGCGATCGACATCGCGAGCTGCACCCCCAAGGCATCGTTCCACCCGAGCTTCCCCGCCACCGTGCGCGCGCTCGCCGTCACCGACGACACCCTGTACGCGGGTGGCGACTTCAACACCGTCGAGGGCCAGACCCGCGAGCGGTTCGCCGCCGTGGACGCCTCCTCCGGTGCGCTGAAGCCCTTCGTCGCCAACGTCGACGAGCCGGGCCGCGCGGTCGAGGTCACCCCCGACGGCAAGAACGTGCTCCTCGGCGGCGACTTCTTCACCGTCAACGGCTCCAACAGCCACGCCCTCGCCGTGGTCAACGCCACCACGGGCGCGGTCACCAAGACGTACGGCAACATCCCGTCGAACTCGGTCGTCAAGGACATCTCCACCGACGACACCGGCTTCTACACCGGTCACGAGGGCTCCGGCGGCGGCGTCTTCGACGGCCGCATCGGCCTGCGCCTGAGCGACTTCACCGAGAAGTGGCGTGACCGCTGCCTCGGCGCCACCCAGTTCGTCCTGCCCTACGAGGGAGTGCTCTACAGCTCCTCGCACGGGCACGACTGCTCCACCGAGCTGGAGTTCCCCGACGGCAAGCGGAACTTCCTGCTGGCCCAGCCGACCAACCACGAAGGCGCCGCCCCCGCGCCCGTGGACGGCTTCGTGCGCGGCCCGGGCAAGCTCGGCTGGCACCCCACGGCCAACGACGGCATGGACGGCACCGAGGGCATCGGCCCGCGCGTCATGGCCGTGGCCGAGAAGAACGACGTCAAGTACATGTGGGTCGGCGGTGAGTTCACCCTCATCAACGGCAAGCCGCAGTGGGGTCTGACCCGCTTCGCCTCCACCGGCGACGTCGGCGCCCCGACCACCCCGGTGGCCAGCGCCTCCAGCGTCAAGCCCGGCGAGGTCCAGGTCCGCTGGCGCACCAGCTACGACGCGGACGACAGCAAGCTGACGTACCGCATCTACCGCAACGGCTCCGCCACCCCCGCCGCCACGGTCACCGCCGGCTCGCTGGAGTGGGAGCGCCCGCAGGCCTCCTGGAACGACGCCACCGTCAAGGCCGGTCAGAGCTACACCTACCGGGTGACCGCGACCGACGCCGCCGGTAACACCAGCGCCCTGTCGGCCGTCGCCTCGGTGACCGTCCCGACCTCGGTCCAGTCCTACCCGAACCAGGTCCGTACCGACGGCGCCGACCTCTACTGGCGCTACGACGACGCGGTCAGCCCGTACGTCGCCGACTCCTCGGTGTCCGGCAACCGCAGCGGCGTCCAGCTCAACGCCCCCGCCCTGAAGCAGTCCCCGGGTGCCGTCTCCGGCAGCACGGCGATGGGCTTCAACGGGACCAGCCAGCAGGTGTACAGCGACCGCCGTCAGACGGTCGGCAACGCGTTCACCGTCGAGACCTGGTTCAAGACGAACACCACGCGTGGCGGCAAGCTCATCGGCTTCGGCAACAACACCGCGCGCAACAGCGGCACGTACGACCGCCAGATCTACATGACCAACACCGGTCGCCTGGTCTTCGGCGTCCACAACGGCTCGACCCGCACCGTCTCCACGGGCCTGTTCGAGACGTACAACGACAACAAGTGGCACCACGTGGTCGGCACCCAGGGCCCCGGCGGCATCACGCTGTACGTCGACGGCCAGAACAAGGGCTCCCTGAACGCCACGAGCACCAGCAACATCGCGGGCTACTGGCACGTCGGCGGCGACAACCTCGCCAACTGGCCGACCCGTCCGACGAGCAACTTCTTCGCGGGTCAGCTCGACGAGACGGCCGTCTACCCGTCGGCGCTCAGCCAGGCCCAGGTCAAGAGCCACTTCGACCTGGCCAAGGCGCCCACCGACACGGTCTCCGCGGTCAAGACGACCGAGGACACCTACATCAACCAGGGCGCCCCGAGCACCGCCTACGGCACGTCGACCTCGCTCGCGGTCCGCGGCAGCGGCTCGCTGTACGAGACGTACATGCGCTTCAACCTGCCGGCCGCCCCGGCCGGCCAGGTCCTGAAGTCCGCCTCGCTGCAGATCAAGACCAGCACGCAGGCGAACGCCGGTACCACCGACACCGTGAAGGTGCTCCCGGTCACCGGTAACTGGACGGGCGCGGGTACGACCTTCAACACCAAGCCCACCCTCGGCACCACCCCGCTCGGCACCCTCGCGGGCGTGCCGGAGGGCTCCGCGGTGCACAACGTGGAGCTCGACACCGCCGCGGTCACCGCGGCGCTGGGCACCAGTTACGGCCTGGGCCTGACGAGCACGGGCACCGACCCGCTGTGGATCTGGTCCTCCGAGGCCACGGCGGCGGAGGGTACTCCGCAGCTGGTCCTCACCTTCGGCGCGAAGTAAGCGACGAAGACCGAAACAACCGCCTTACGGCGTGCGGGGTCCGGCTCTCTGTGGCCGGGCCCCGCTGCACACCCCCTTGAGTACGGGAGCCATCCGATGTACCGACGCTCCGCAGCGGCTGCTGTCCTGCTGGCCGCCGCCCTGACGCTGACCGCCTGCAGTTCGGGCGGGGACAAGGCCGAATCCGGCGCCTCGCCGAAGCCCCCGGCCTCGTCGTCGGCCCCCGACCCGGCGGACGCTCCGCAGCCGTCGACCGACCCCGACGCGAAGCCGACCGGCCCCGTGGTGCCCGACGCGAAGCTCACCCCGAAGACGGGCAGCTTCACGGCGGAGGAGAAGAAGTACCTGAGCGGGCGGGTCCCCGACAAGGTGGACCCGGCGTCCGTGCTGCAGAGCGGGCAGGACTCCTGCCAGCGGGTGCAGCGCACCGCGAAGCACGACAAGGACGCGGCGACCGGAGCCGTCATCACCGGCGAGATCCCGGGCGCCAAGGACGCGATCACCCTCCTGTGCCCGGACCAGAAGCCGATCCTCGCCGCGGCGGAGAAGGGCTTCCCCGAAGGCCCCCGGACCTCGCCCGCGGCGGGTACCTACCGCGCGCTCACCCAGGCCACCAACTGCACCTGGGAGGCCAAGGGCAAGGACGGCGGCACCCTCGCCTCGGGCCCCGAGACCCCGCCCAAGGCGGGCGACAAGATCACGGCGACGATCCCGGCCGGCACCGCGGAGTTCAACTCCTCGGGCTGCTACGCCTGGATCCCGGCGTAGGTCGTCTCCGCAGGAGACGGCCCGGCCGAGCCGACCACGCCCCCGGGGACCGGACTTCCGGCCCACGGGGGCGTTTTCGCGCCCGGAACCCGGGTACCCGCGCCGTCACAGCCCCGACGGCGGAAGGCGGATCCATGGGCATCGGCGGATGCATCGTCCTGATCGTGGTGGGTGCGATCCTCACCTTCGCGAGCGACTGGGAGCTGGAGAGCGTCAACCTCGACCTGGTCGGTCTGATCATGATGGCGGTCGGCGGGATCGGCCTCGCCGTGTACACGAGCGTCTACAAGCGCCGCCGCACCGCGGGCGGCGCGATCCCGGTGGTCGAGGAGCGCCGGGACATCCACTGAACCCGCCCCGGACCCGCGGGCCCGCACCGCACCGGTGCGGGCCCGCGGCCTCAGCGGCGGACGCCTTCGTAGACCGGGAGCAGGGTGTCCAGGACCGCGTCCATGGAGAAGGACTTCGCGGCCAGCTCGCGGGCCGACAGCGAGGCCCCGCGGTTCGCCGCCGGGTCCAGGAGCTCCAGGACGGCCGCGGACACGCCCGCCGGGCCGGGGTCGACCGCACGGCCCGCACTGGCGCGGGCGATGTCGCGGGCCAGGCCGTTGGAGTGGGTCACCACCGACGGGACGCCCACCGCGAGCGCCTCCAGCACCGACATGGGGAACGGCTCGTCCACCGACGGCAGTACGTAGACGTGGGCCCGGCGCAACTCCGCCAGGACCTCCGCGCCGGACAGGGCTCCCGGGACCGTGAACCGGTCGGTCAGGCCCAGCGTCCCGATCCGCGCCCGTACGGCGGCCAGCTCGCCCTCGTCCGGCCCCGCGACCACGAACTGCGCGTCCGGGTGCGCCGCGAGGACCGCCGGGGCCGCGTCCACGAAGTCCACCGGCCGCTTACGGGCCTGCAGGCGCGCCGAGTACAGGATGCGCGGCGGGCCCTCGGGCGCGGGCCGCTCCTCCTGCGCCGGGGTTCCGTTGACGAGCCGGACCGCCTGCGCCAAGGGCGGGGCGCCGACCACCGCGTCCAGCCCCTCCCGCTCGTGCGGGGTCAGGTACAGCACCGCGTCCGCGCCGCGCAGCAGCCGGCGTACCGCCACCGCGTCCAGCACCTTCGCCAGCAGCTTCTCGCTCGGGTCCACCATGCCGTGGGTCTGCAGCACCAGCGGCTTGCCCGCCCGCAGCGCCGCCAGGGCCACCGGCAGCGTCACCAGGTCCCGGGCCAGGTGGACGTGCACGACGTCGGCGTCCCGCACCAGGCG
This sequence comes from Streptomyces sp. BF23-19, assembly GCF_041106355.1. Taxonomy (NCBI): domain Bacteria; kingdom Bacillati; phylum Actinomycetota; class Actinomycetes; order Kitasatosporales; family Streptomycetaceae; genus Streptomyces; species Streptomyces sp. BF23-19. The sequence continues at coordinate 88,827 of NZ_JBGBPT010000017.1, forward strand.
CCCGGCCGAGGCCAGGAGCGCCGGCGAGGTCATCCCGCTGAAGCCGAGGGGGAGGAGGCGACGGGCCGGGAAGAGCTTCGCCGGAACGCCCTCCACCTCGGTCGGCCACGGATCGAAGCCCTCGCCGAGCGCCAGCAGCCGCGCCTCGTGGCCCCGGGCCCGCAGTCCCTTCGCCAGGTTGAGCGCGACCCGGACCGGACCGCCGAAGGCGTGCGAGGGGGAGTGCAGGGTGACGGCGTGCAGGACTCTCACTTGGGCTCCTCCACCGGGCGGCGCTGCCCGTCCTGCGTCTGCAGGGTCAGTGCGGGAAGGTTTCTGTGGACCACCGAACCGGCGCCCGCGACCGCGCAGCGGCCCACCGTGACCCCGGCGAGCACGGTCGCCCGTACGGCCACCCACGCACCGTCCTCGACCACGATCGGGGCGTTGCGGTAGCGGAAGTCGGCGGCCCGGTGGTCGTGCGAGCCGGTGCACAGCATGGCTTCCTGCGAGACGCACACGTTCGCCCCGATGGTCACCGGCTCCAGGTTCAGCAGCCAGGCGCCCTCACCGATCCAGGTGTGGTCCCCGATGTCGAGCTTCCACGGCCACAGCACCCGCACCCGGTGCCGGATCAGAACGCCCGCACCGATCTTCGCCCCGAAGGCGCGCAGCAGCGCCACCCGCAGCCGCGCCGGACAGAACCAGCTCATGAACAGCGTGTTCATCACGGCGAACCAGAGCGCCTGCGTCAGCAGCCCGCGCCCCTTGTCGTACCCGGCCAGCGTGAAGGAAGGAAGATCCCGCAACTGTCGCCCCCATCTGCTCCCCGGACTCCGTCCGGGGGACCCCCGCGCCGCGGCCTCCCCGGGCGTGGCCCGCTCAGACTAGACTGCGCGCGGACCAGGCACATCGGGTGGGGGCGGCAGTGACGACGGACATACGCAAGCCCTCCGCGACGCCCGCGAAGCCGCCCGTTCCCTCGCCCTTCGAGGACGAGAACCTGTGGGGCCGGGCCACCCTCCCGCGCACCCTCCTCTCGCGCGCGCTGTCCGTTCCGCTCGCGCTCGGATTCACCGTCTTCCTGCCGCTGTTCGTCGCCCTCCAGACGGGTGCCGGAGTCCGCGACGCGGCCTTCTGGCTCCAACTGCTGCTCACCATGTACGCGGGCGCCCGGCTCTCCGCGATGGTGCTCACCAGCCGCCGCAAGCTGCTCCAGGGCTCCTTCTGGCTCTTCGTCTACATGGCCATGGGCGTGGCCCCGCTCGCCCAGGCCGTCCTCGGCCAGGTCCCGACCCCGGTCGTCGGCCCGCGCTCCGACCTGACCGTCGCCATCGGGCTCGTCCTGCTCGGCTGCTTGGCCTTCGACGTCGGCGTGCTGCTGGCCCGACACCGGCCGGCCGGGCGGGCGGGCGGCTCCCAGAAGGAGTCGCGGCCCGTCATGACGCACCGGCGCCGCCTCCAACTGCTGACGGTCCTGTCGTTCCTGTGCAGCGCCGTCTTCATCATGAAGCTCGGTGGCCCGGCGGTCTTCTTCTCCAGCCGCCAGGAGATCATCGCGGGCATCGAGGAGGCGGGCGTCTCCAACGGTGACGGCCAGGCCGGCCAGGCCCTGCTGCGCGGCTTCGGCACCGTACCGGCGCTGCTCGCGCTGCTCCTGTACACCCGCTGGCTGATCACCTCGAAGTTCGCCCGCCGCAAGGTGTCGATCATCGTCATGTGGGCGGCGCTCGCCGGGCTCAACCTGATCGTCAACAACCCGATCTCGAACCCGCGGTACTGGTTCCTGACGGTCATGTTCGCGCTGCTGTTCACCGTCTTCCCGGTGAGCGCGGCGATGTACCGGGTCGCGCTGTCCATGGCGGTGGTCGTCGCGCTGCTGATCTTCCCGTTCGCGGACCGCTTCCGCTACGACGAGAAGAACTACCGGCCGGTCGAGACCACGTCCTTCCTGGAGCCGATGGCGCTCAAGGACTACGACCAGATCGGCATGTTCGCGAACACCATCACCTTCTCGAACTCCGGGCCCGGCCACTACTACGGCCGCCAGCTCGCGGGATCGATCTTCTTCGCGGTGCCCCGCGCGGTGTGGCCGGGCAAGCCGAGGGACACCGGTGTGATGGTCGGCCAGTGGATGGGCACGGTCAACACCAACCTCTCCTCCCCGATCTGGGCGGAGCTGTGGCTCGACTTCGGGCCGCTGGGGATGGGCGCGGGGCTGCTGGGCATGGGGTACGCCTCCGCCCGCGTGGACCGGCGCTACGCGAAGCGGGCCACACGGCGCAGTCCACCGGGCAGCCTGATCTCGGTGGTGGTCCCGCTGGTCGCGGGGTACTCGTTCATCCTGCTGCGCGGGCCGCTGCTCCAGGCCTCGGGCCGGGTGGCGATCGCAGCCATCTGCTTGGCGCTGGTCGCGACCTACCGCTCGGACAAGTCCACCACCTTGCGCTGACGCACTGACCGCACGGCACCGGTCTCGGGCGGCGATGTCCCCGGTGAGGGCGCCCCGGCGGTGACGGGGCCACCGGTGGGGGCCCGTACGAGGTGGTGCGGGCACCGGGGGAGCGCCGAGGCGGTCCCGGAGCTCTCGTTTCCGGGCGCCGTCCCTACGGCCCGGGCCGGATCCGCCCTCCGTACCGGCCCTTTCCCCCTGCCCGTCCGGGTGCCGCCGAGCCGTTCGGGTGGTCGGTCGCGCATCCGGTGGCGCAGGTGTGTGGCGGGCGCACCTGGGCACGGACCGGCCCCGGCGCGCACGGTGGAGGTGGCCCGCGGAAGGCAGCGGGCTCGCCGACGCAGGGGGAGACGCGCAGATGCACCTCGTTCACGACCGACCGTTCACGCACCGGGTGCCGGACAGCATGCTGAGTGAGTTGTGCGCGGAGATCTTCGCCCAGCTGCCGCGCAGCGACCAGCGGCGCAAGGGCGAGTTGTACCTCCGGGGGCTGCTGTCGGTCGGCGGCCGCAAGTCCGTGCGCAACATCGCGACGCATGTCGGGGACCGCGCGGCCGAACAGAGCCTGCACCACTTCATCTCCGCCTCCACCTGGGACTGGAACACGGTCCGCGCGGCTCTCGGCCGCCACCTGGAGCGTTCGGTGCGGCCCCGCGCCTGGGTGGTCCATCCGGTGGTCATTCCCAAGGCGGGCCGCCACTCCGTGGGGGTCGGCCCGCGGTTCGTGCCCAGCCTGGGGCAGGTGGTCAACAGCCAGCACGCCGTCGGTGTCTGGGCCGCGAACGAGGAGCGGAGCGGCCCGGTCAACTGGCGTCTCTCGCTCGGTGACGACTGGCGCGACGCACCCCTGCCGGGGTACCCGCAGGTGCCGGAGCCGGAGCTGGCGGCGACGGATCTGGAGTGCGCGGCCGGCGCCGCGGTCGAGCTGCAGGGCTGGGTGGGCGGCCCCCCGCGGCCCGTCGTGCTCGACCTCCCGCAGGTGGATCCGGCCGCCCTGGCCCGGCGCTTCGCCGCGGCGGGCATGCCGTTCGTGGCGGCCGTCCCCGGATCCACCCCCGTCACCCCGGTGGGGCCGGCCCTGGTGGGTCACGACGGCCGCGGCACGTCGGCCCATCAGCTCCTGCGGATGGTACGGACACTGCGGCGCATGGTGACCTGGACCGACCCGGTGAGCCTGACGACCCGCACGAGCCTGGTGGCTGGGATCCCGGTCCAGCTGCCCGGCACCCGCCGGCCCCTGGTCCTGCTCGGCGAGTGGACGGGCAAGGACAGCTGGCCGCAGCGCTGCTGGCTCAGCGACCTGGCCGACACCCCCTGGGGTCCGCTGCTGCGGCTGGCCAAGTTGAGCCTGCGGGTCGGCGCCGACTTCGCGGCGGTCTCCACGGAGGTCGGCATGGTCGACTTCGAGGGCCGGTCGTTCGGGGGCTGGCACCGGCACACGACGCTGGCCTCGGCCGCGCACGCGCTCACCGTCGAGTACCGGCCTCGGACGCTGGCGCGGCCCGCTTGATCGCGGCGGCACCGCGCAGGACCCGGCGCGTGCGCTGCATCTGGACGGCCAGCTGGACCTCCAGCGCCCGGGCGGGCTCCAGCCAGTCGGGCCCCAGCAGTTCACTGATGCGTTCGAGCCGGCGGGAGACGGTGTTGGGATGGACGTGCAGCGTCTCGGCGGCGCGCGTCGGGCTTCCGGCGGAGGCGAAGTACGCCTCCAGGGTGCTCGTGAGTTCGGTGCGCTGCTGGGCGTCGTAGTCGAGGACCGGACCGATGGTGCGGTGGATGAACTCCAGGGTGTCGGGGCTCCGGGAGAGCAGCAGACCGAGAAAGCCGAGGTCCCGGGAGGAGGCGGTGCCGCCGGCGCCGCCGAGCGCGGTCAGCGCGTCCAGGCAGCAGCGCGCCTCCTGGTAGGCGGCACCGACGGACGACAGGTCCGTGACCGGGCCGGCCGTCCCCACGGTCACCGGGTGGTCGAGGGCCGAGGACAGCGCCGAGGACGCGGCCCGTGCCACGACCGCGGCGTCGGTTCCCGGCAGCATCAGGATGATGGAGTCGCCCTCGACGCTCTTGAACCCGGAGCGCTGGACGGCGTACGAGGACGCCAGGACGACGGCGCGCGCCAGGGAGCCGCCCTCGGGGCGGGCGACCAGGACGACGTGCGAGGTGTGGGGGTCCATCCCGATGCGGTGCGCGCGTTCGGCGAGTCTGGCGGCCGGGGCCTTCCCCTTGAGGAGTTCGTCGAACAGTTCGTCGCGTACCTGGCCCTCGGCCGCCGCCGCGCTGCGCTGCATCAGCAGCACCAGGGCGGTGGTCTGCGCCACCAGCGCCAGCAACTGGACCGTGTACGAGGTGTCGGACTCCGCGTCGGAGCCCTCCGCCGGGGCCAGCAGGAGCGTGCCGAGCATCTCCCGGCCCGCGACGACCGGGGCGACCCAGACGCCTTCGCTGGTGCGGACCGGCCGGCGCTCGGTGTGCGCGTCGAGGGAGACCGAACCGATCTCGCTCTCGTCCAGTTCGGGGAACCGGGCGGGGGAGACGAGGTCGCGTCCGGCCTGGTCGCGTACGAGCAGGTCCCCGTCGAGGAGGCCCGCGGCCTCCTCGACCAGGGTGTGCAGGCCGCCGCCGGCCAGCACCACGTCGATCAGCTCGCCGTGCACCTGGCGCAGTTGGCGGGCGGCGGCGGAGGAGCTCATCGCGCGGGACGTGTTCAGTTCCAGACCGACGACCTCGTTGCGGACCTGGTCCAGCAGCCGGGTCTTCTCGATCGCGACGGCCGCGAGGTCGGCGAGCGAACTCATCAACGACAGCTCGTCCGGGTCGAAGTACCGGATGCCGCGGCCCGCGATGTACAGGTTCCCCAGCTCGGTGTCCTCGTGCCGCAGGGGCACCGCCATGAGCGCGTGCAGGCCCTCGGCGCGCACCACGTCGTCGATCAGTTCGGAGTGCGCGAAGCTGTCGTCGCGGAGGTAGTCGGCCGTCCAGAAGGGCGCGGAGCGCTGCCGGGCCTGCTGGCCGACGCCCCGGCCCATCGGGACGGCGAAACCGACCGTGATGGCCGAGGTGTGGCCGTCGGCGGCACGGACGATCGAGCGGCCGGCCTCGAACGAGTGGAAGGTCACCCAGGACATGTCGAGACCCAGCAGCAGCCGGGCCCGCCGGGTGATGACCTTGAGCAGGGTGTCCAGGTTGTACGGGAGGGTCAGGTCCCGGGCGGTGTCGACCAGCGCGCTCAGGCCCGCCTCGCGCTGTTGGCGGCGGGCGAAGAGCGCCCGGATGCTCAGGGAGAGGTCCTTCGCCCGTTCCAGCCGGGCGAGGTCGGCCTCGTCCGCGCCCGCCTCGCGTGCCGCCCGTACGACGCGTTCGAACTCCTCGGTACGTGCCTCCCGCGCCAGCAGCACGAGCATCTCGGACACGTCCGTATCGGACCGCCGGTCCTCCGACTTCACAGTCGCCCCCTCAGGTTCCGCATGCGCGGTTCAACATTTTGTTGATCCTAGACTGCCAGGTCAGGTGGGGTGTGCTGTGCCTGGGTCACCACTCTGTGTGAATGACGCTGTTGCCGGGCCACCTTCTGGACGGGCCCGGCCGGCGGATAGACCTGTCTTCGGGGCCTCGACCGGGCGCCGTTCACATCGCTTGTACGAGGGGTCCGATGTCGCAGGTCCAGAGTTTCGAACGCTCCATCCACCGCAGTCGCATGTCGCTGACCAGACCCGACCGGCCGAAGACGTTCACGATGTACGGACGTGAGTGGGATCTGCTGGACGCGGTCTTCGCCCCCGTGTTCTCCCCCTCCACCGGGGTCGCCCTGGAGTTCCTCGAACTGGCCGACGCGCCCGCCCGCCCGGCGGCCGGCCGTTCCTCCTTCCTGGAGGTCGGCTGCGGCACCGGCGTGATCGCGGTGACGGCGGCCCTCGCCGGATACGGCCGGGTCGTCGCCGCGGACATCAGCCCGCAGGCGGTGGAGAACGCGGCCGTCAACGCCGAGCGCCACGGGGTGGGGGACCGGCTGAGCGCCGTGCACAGCGACCTGTTCTCCGGCCTGCCCGAGAACGAGCGCTTCGACACCGTCTTCTGGAGCTCCAACTACGTGCTGGCTCCCGAGTCCTACGAGTACAAGTCGGTGCACGAGCGCGCCTACGTGGACACCGGCTACCGGGCCCACCGCCGATACCTGGAGCAGGCACCTCGCTGGCTGGCCCCGGACGGGGTCGTCCTGCTGCACTTCAGCGATCGCGGCGATCTGCCCGCACTCCACCGGATCGCCGAGGAGTGCGGCCGGGAACTGCGCGTCCTGCGCAGCCTCCAGGTGCGCGAAGGCGAGTACGGCGAGGACATGGTCGAGCACATGCTGCTCCAGGTCCTGCCGGTACGGGCGTAACCGCGGGCCGGGGGACGACATGCGCACGCTTCTGATCGACAACTACGACTCGTTCACCTACAACCTCTTCCACCAGATCACCGAGGCGGCCGGCCGCGAACCGGAAGTCGTCCGCAACGACGATCCGCGCTGGAGCGCCCGCCTGCTGGCCGACTTCGACAACGTGGTCGTCTCACCCGGCCCGGGGACCCCCCTCGAAGCCCGCGACCTGGGCATTTCCCGCGAGATCCTCGCGACGACACGGCTTCCGGCGCTCGGCATCTGCCTGGGCCACCAGGCGATCGGCGCGCTCCACGGCGCCACCGTGGGGCGGGCGCCGACCCCCCTGCACGGGCGGATCTCCCGCGTACGGCACGACGGGAAGGGCCTGTTCGCCGGGCTGCCGTCGCCGATGGAGGTCGTGCGCTACCACTCGCTGGCGGTCACCGACCTGCCGCCCGCGCTGGAGGCCACGGCCTGGACGGCGGACGGGATCCTGATGGGACTGCGGCACCGCACCCGGCCGATGTGGGGGGTGCAGTTCCACCCGGAGTCGATCTGCGCCGAGTACGGGGTGGAACTCCTGCGCAACTTCATGGACCTGAGCGCGCTCGCGGCACGGCCGCCCCGCCGGCTCACCGAGGTCCGGTCGGAGGTGCGGTCGGCCGCCGTCGCCGCCGCACCCGCGCCGGCCTCGTCCGCCGGCACGCGCCGACTGCGGGTGCTCACCCACGAGCTGCCCACCGGCTGGGACGCGGAGCGGGCCTACGACCTGCTCTTCCGGGGAAACCCGTACTCCTTCTGGCTCGACAGCAGCCGTCCGGACGCAACCGGCGGGCGATTCTCGATCATGGGCGACGCCTCGGGTCCGCTGGCGCGAGTGGCCCGCGCCGATGTGTGGAGCGGCACGGTCCGCGTGGACTCCGCCTCGGACACGGAAATCGTCTCAGGCCCGTTCCTGGACTGGCTCGACCAGGACCTGCGCGCGATCGACACCGATGTCCCCGCCTTACCCTTCGACTTCGCCCTCGGCTGGACCGGGTACCTCGGCTACGAGCTGAAGTCCGAGTGCGGCGGTGAACTCGCCCACCGGTCCGAGGACCCCGACGCCGTGATGGTCTTCACCGACCGGGCCCTCGTCCTCGACCACCACACCGGCACCACCCACCTGCTGGCGCTCGCGGACGACGGCGTCGAGGGATCCGAGGCCACCGCGCGCCGCAGGCTCGACGAACTGGCCGACCGGCTCGCCCTTCTGCCGGCGGGCGCGGCGCCCGCCCCCGAAGGCTCGGTCCCGATGACCGGCGAGATCCGGCTGCGCCACGACCGCGCCTCCTATCTCGGCCTCATCGCCGCCGCCCACGAGGAGATAGCGGCCGGTGAGACCTACGAGGTCTGCCTCACCAACACGGCCGAGGTACGCGGCCGGCTCGACCCGTGGGCCGGCTACCTGCACCTGCGCCGCACCCACCCGGCCCCGTTCGGCGCCCTGCTCCGGTTCGGGGACCTGTCCGTGCTGAGCACCTCGCCCGAGAGGTTCCTGCGCATCGACCGGGACGGTCTGGTCGAGTCCAGGCCGATCAAGGGCACCCGCCCCCGGGGCGCCACGCCCGCCGAGGACGCGGCCCTGGTGGCGGACCTGCTGACCTGCGAGAAGGACCGCGCCGAGAACCTGATGATCGTGGACCTGGTCCGCAACGACCTCGGGCGCTGCGCCGAGCCCGGTTCCGTGGAGGCCACCGACATCTTCCGCGTCGAGAGCTTCGCCGGCGCCCACCAGCTCGTGAGCACCGTCCGGGCGCGCCTGCGCCGCGACAGCAGCGCGGTGCAGTGCGTACGGGCCGCCTTCCCCGGAGGCTCGATGACCGGCGCCCCCAAGGTGCGGACCATGAGCATCATCGACCGGCTGGAGGCCGGCCCGCGCGGGGTGTACTCCGGCGCCCTCGGGTACTTCTCGCTCTCCGGCGCCGCCGATCTGAGCATCGTCATCCGCACGGCCCTCGTCACCGAGGACAAGGTCCGCTACGGCACCGGAGGAGCGATCATCGCCCTCTCGGACGCGGCGGCGGAGTTCGAGGAGACCGCGGTCAAGGCGGGACCGCTGCTCTCGCTGACCACGGCCCCGTTCCCGGGGCGATCCGCCGTGCGCGACCGCCGCATGGAGGACGTCAGGACGTGAACGGCCAGGCCTGACGGAGGCGGGACAGCTCCGCCGCCTCCAGGTCCCGGGCGACGTCCCGCATCCGGATGCCGAGCCCTTCGAGGGCCTCCCACGCACGCCGGGCCTCCCCGTGGGCGTTCAGCAGGGTGTCACCCCGCAGGCCGCCGCGCGCGCCGGCCGCCTCCAGCACCTCCAGGGAGGCGGCCTGCGCGGTGTTCCAGCCGACCAACTCACCGACGTGCCACGGCCCGACCCCCGTCCACACGAGTAACGGGGGCTCGGCCCCGGCGGCGCGCAGCACCCGCCACCAGTCACCGCTCAACCGCTGCTCCCGCAGCCGGTGGAGCTGCCGGGCCAGCGCCACGGCGGCCGTACCCCGCAGGCCCGCCGCCGGTCCTGCGGGCGTCGCCGACTCCGGCAGCCGACGGTCCACCTCCGCGTCCAGGACGCCCACCGGCACCGAGGCCGCGGCGGTGATCCGGCCGAGCGGCCGGCCGGCCGCCAGGGCCCGCTCCATTCCGGTGAGATACGCGTCGAGGAACTCCTCGTACCGTTCCGTGGAGAAGACGAGGTCCGCGTCCACGCTGATGGACATCGCCAGGCAGTCCGCCATCGCGGAGAGTCCGGCCGTCGTCGCCGGCACCCGGATCAGCAGATTGGGCCGCCCCACCTCACCGCTCGCCGTACGGGCCGCCGCCACCAGGGCCGACGCGTCGTGCGCCGAGCGCGGATCCACCGGCACGGACACCCGGCCCTGCAGTCCCCCGCTCGCCGCGAAGGCGCCCCGCAGGGCGTCGCAGGCCCGGCGCACGGCGGCCGGATCGGCGGCCGGCGCGACCGCGCCCCGCAGGAGCGCGGCGGCGCGGCAGGACGGCGAGGGGGGCATGATCTCCCGCGCACCCGTGGCGAGCAGCCAGGGTGACACGCCCTCGGCCGCCAGCTGTTCCAGCAGCTGGGCGGCGGGTTGGCTCAACATGCGCAGAGCGTAGGGCTCCCGCCGCGGCCCCCGGCAGCTCGCAGCCGAGTCCTTGTCAGGTCGGCGGTCGCACGAGGAGAGGGCCGGCCATTTCTCGCCCGTCTCACCCCTTTGCGGCCACGAACACCGCGACTTGACCAAGTGCGATGCCACCTGACGAAGTGGCACAGGCCTCCTGGTGACCCCGGCACCGCGCTTCACAGACTCCTCGGCATCGCCATGTCGGCAGGTCCATCACTGGGAGAGACCACGTGCAAGAGATTGCAGTCTGGAAATCGCTAGCCGCAGGACAACAGCCGCAGTGGCCTGATCGGGCCGCCCTGCGGAAGGTCCGCGAAGAACTGTCGGACGCCCCCGCCCTGGTGAACGGCGCGGACGTACGAGCCCTGCGCGCCCTGCTCGCCGAAGCCGCCGCCGGCACCGTCCAGATCGTCCAGAGCGGGGACTGCGCCGAGGACCCGGCCGAGGCCACACCCGGGCACGTGGCGCGCAAGGCGGCGCTGCTGGACATCCTCGCCGGCGTCATGAAGACCCGCTCGCACAAGCCCGTGCTGCGCGTGGGCCGCCTCGCCGGCCAGTTCGGCAAGCCGCGCTCCAGCGACACCGAGATCGTGGGTGGTATCGAACTGCCCTCGTACCGCGGCCACATGGTCAACAGCCCGGAACCGGACCCGGTCCTGCGCCGCCCCGACCCCCAGCGGCTGCTCCTGGGCTACCGGGCGGCCGCCGACGTCATGGAGCTGCTCGGCCGACGCGGCGAGCGACGCCCCAGCGCGGCCGAGGCCCCGGTGTGGACCAGCCACGAGGCCCTTCTGCTCGACTACGAGGGCCCCCTGGTCCGTACCGAGCCGGACGGCTCGCTCCTGCTGACCTCGACGCACTGGCCGTGGATCGGCGAGCGCACCCGCGAGCTCGACGGCGCGCACGTCGCGTTCTTCGCCGCGCTCGCCAACCCGATCGCCACGAAGGTCGGCCCGAAGACCACCCCCGAGCAACTGCTCGCGCTGTGCGAGCGGCTCGACCCGGACCGGGACCCCGGCCGCCTCACCCTCATCTCCCGGATGGGCGCGGGGACCGCCGCCGAACGCCTGCCCGCCCTGGTGCGCGCCGTGCGGGACGCCGGATTCCCGGTCCTGTGGATGTGCGACCCGATGCACGGCAACACGGTGAACGCACCCGGCGGTTACAAGACCCGCTACATCGAGACCGTCGTCCGCGAGGTCGAGGAGTTCCAGAACGCGGTCTGCGACAACGGCGGCGTCGCGGCCGGACTGCACCTGGAAACGACCCCGGACGCCGTCCGCGAATGCGTCGCGGACGCCTCCCGCGTCGGGGAGCTGGGAGAGAAGTACACCAGCTTCTGCGACCCCCGGCTCAACCCCGAGCAGGCGATCCAGGTCGCCTCCGCCTGGCGCGTCTGAAGAAGGGAGTTCAACGATCATGGAAGGAAAGACCGCTCTGGTCACCGGCGCGGCCGGCGGCATCGGAGAGGCCGTCGTCCGGGCGCTGGCGGCCAAGGGCGTGCGGGTCGCGGCCGTCGATCGTGACGCCGAGCGGCTGCGCGTGTCGGTGAAAGCGGCGGCCGAGGCGGGGCACGAGGTCACGGCCTTCCCCGCCGACGTCACCGTCAGCTCCGACGTCGACGCGGTGGTGGCCGAGGTCGAATCGGTCCTGGGACCGCTCGACTTCCTCGTCAACGCCGCCGGCGTGCTGCGCCTGGGCCAGGCGCGCGCCCTGACGGACGAGGAGTGGGCCACCACCTTCGCCGTCAACACCACCGGCGTCTTCTTCATGTCCCGCGCCGTCGTGAACCACATGGTGCCGCGCCGCAGCGGCGCCATCGTCACCGTGGCCTCCAACGCGGCGGGCACCGCCCGCGCGGAGATGTCCGCGTACGCCGCCTCCAAGGCGGCCGCGACCATGTTCACCAAGTGCCTCGGCCTGGAGGTGGCCGGATTCAACATCCGGGCCAACCTCGTCGCACCGGGCTCCACGGACACCCCGATGCTGACGTCGATGTGGCAGGACAGCGCCGGCGCACAGGCCTCGATCGAGGGTTCGCCCGAGAAGTACCGGGTCGGAATCCCGCTGGGCAAGCTGGCCCAGCCGCAGGACGTCGCCGACGCCGTGTGCTTCCTGCTCTCCGACCAGGCGTCCCACATCACCATGCACGACCTGACGGTGGACGGGGGTGCGGCGCTCGGTGTCTAGTTCCGACGCACAACCCCGGTTCATCCCCGAGGTCAGCGCCTACCCGATGCCGGCGGCGGGCGACCTGCCCACCGGCCCGGCGCGGTGGACGGTGGACCCGGACCGCGCGGTCCTGCTCCTCCACGACATGCAGAAGTTCTTCCTGGCCCCCTTCCCGGCGGGCGAACAGCCCGTCACCGATCTCGTGGCCAACTCCACGCTGCTGCGCGAGCGCTGCGCGGCGCTCGGCATCCCCGTGGCGTACACCGCGCAGCCAGGCGGCATGACGCCGCGGCAGCGGGGCCTGCTGAAGGACTTCTGGGGCCCGGGCATGCGGCCGAGCCCGGAGCACCGGCAGGTCGTCGAGCCCCTGACACCGGCCGACGGCGACTGGGTGTTCACCAAGTGGCGCTACAGCGCCTTCCACCACACCGACCTGCTGGAGCGCATGCGCTCCGCCGGGCGCGACCAGCTGATCATCTGCGGCGTGTACGCGCACGTCGGGGTGCTGATGACGGCCGTCGACGCCTTCAGCCACGACATCCAACCCTTCCTGGTCGGCGACGCGGTCGCCGACTTCAGCTGGAACGACCAGCGGATGGCCCTGGAGTACGCGGCCGCCCGGTGCGCCACGGTCGTCGCCACCAAGGGGCTCCTCGCCGACCTCGCCGACCTCGCCGACCTCGACGAGCCTGCCGCGGACACGAGGGGACGGGAGGAGCGATGAGCGAGGACCTGTTGGGCCGGGTACTGGGGGACCGGCCCCCCGCCTTCCTGCTCGTGCACCGACCCGAAACGGCCGGGCCCGACCACGCCGAGCTGTTCCTCGGCGACATGACCGAGGTCGCGGACCTGGCCGGCGTAGCGCTCGCGGACCTCGCGGCCGACGGCACCGCGCGCCAGGACACCCTCGTCCTGGTCCCGTACCGGCAGCTCGCCGAGCGCGGCTACGAGGCACCCGACGACGGTACGCCGCTGCTCGCGATGACCATCGCCGAACGGTGCGAGCTGCCGCTGGCCGAGGTGCTGACCCGCATCCCCGACGCCCCCGTGCACCTGGCGGAAGGGGGCGCCTTCGACACCGACGACGAGGCCTACGCGGCCATCGTCCGCCAGGTCGTCACGGACGAGATCGGCACCGGCGAGGGCGCGAACTTCGTCATCAAGCGCTCCTTCGTCGCCGACATCACGGACTACAGCGTCGGCTCCGCGCTGCGCTTCTTCCGCCGCCTGCTGGAGCGCGAGAAGGGCGCGTACTGGACGTTCGTCGTGCACACCGGCGACCGGACGCTGGTCGGGGCCTCGCCCGAGCGGCACGTGAGCGTCGCCGACGGCCGGGCCGTCATGAACCCGATCAGCGGCACCTACCGCTATCCCGCGTCGGGTCCGACCCTCTCGGGCGTCCTGGACTTCCTCGCCGACGCCAAGGAGTCCGACGAGCTGTACATGGTCGTCGACGAGGAACTCAAGATGATGGCCCGGGTGTGCGAGACGGGCGGCCGGGTCACCGGCCCCCACCTCAAGGAGATGGCCCGGCTCGCGCACACCGAGTACTTCATCGAGGGCCGTACCTCCCTCGACCCGCGCGAGATCCTCCACGAGACGCTCTTCGCACCGACCGTCACCGGCTCGCCGCTGGAGAGCGCCGGCAAGGTCGTGGCCCGCCACGAGCCCCAGGGCCGCGGTTACTACAGCGGCGTACTCGCCCTCATCGGACAGGACGGACGGGGCGCGCGCACCCTGGACTCGGCGATCCTCATCCGCACCGCCGACATCGACGCCGGCGGCCGCATGCGGATCGGCGTGGGAGCCACCCTCGTACGTCACTCCGACCCGCTCTCCGAGGTCGCCGAGACCCGAGCCAAGGCCGCCGGCCTGCTGGCCGTGCTCGGTGACGCCGGTCCCACCCGGTTCGGCGACCATCCGGCGGTACGCCGGGCCCTGGCCCGGCGCAACGAGAACATCTCCGGATTCTGGCTGGCGGACGAGGGGGCCCGGCGGCGCGCGGTGTCCGCGCTGGCGGGCCGCAAGGTGCTGGTGGTCGACGCCGAGGACACCTTCACGGCGATGATCGAGCACCAACTACGCGCCTTCGCAGCCGAGGTGACGGTACGCCGGTTCGACGAGCCCTACGCCTTCGACCCGTACGACCTCGTCGTCATGGGTCCGGGCCCCGGAGACCCGCAAGAGGCCGACCACCCCAAGATCGCGCATCTGCGCGGGGCCGTCGAGACCCTGCTGACCGAGGGGCGGCCCTTCCTGGCCGTCTGCCTCAGCCACCAGGTGCTCAGCAGGAGGCTCGGCCTCGACCTGGTCCGCCGCGAGCACCCCAATCAGGGCGTGCAACGCCGGATCGACCTGTTCGGGCGGGCCGAGCGGGTGGGCTTCTACAACACCTTCGCCGCGCACAGCCGCGAGGACAAGGGCGAGAGCGACTTCGGGGTGTTCGAGATCAGCCGCGACCCGGAGAACGGCGAGGTCCACGCCCTGCGCGGGCCGGGCTTCCGCTCCCTGCAGTTCCACCCGGAATCGGTGCTGACCGAGGACGGGCCGCGGATCGTCGGCGAGGCGCTCGTCGGCCTGCTCGGGGAGGGGACACCGTGAAGGCCGCCGTCGTGTGGTGGGACCTGGCCGGCACCGGGCGGACCATCGAGTCGATGCGCGCGTTCCTGCGCGACGAGGCCGTCGACCTGTTCGCCGGGGTCGAGGGCCTGCGCCTGAAGTTCTGGATCTCCGATCCGGCGACCGAGCGGTGGGGCGCGGTCCTCCTGTGGGAGTCGGCGCGGGCCGCCGCCGCGCCGCTGCCGGCCCGCGCGGCCCAACTCATCGGGCGTCCGCCCGTGCAGCGCACGTTGTTCGACGTGGAGGCCACCGTGGAGGGCGTCTTCACCCTCCCCGGGCTCTCCGGACACGGCCTCGCGTTGGAACCCTTCGGCACCTGACGAAGTACCGCGACGCGACTGCCCCGCGAAGGGCGGCCCGTTGCAGGGTGTGGTGCGGCCCGCGCGGCCCCACCACACCCCCTCACTCCCTTCCCCGATTCCACCAAGGAGCCCTGAGCAGCCGTGAGTACCCCACCGCAGAGCGAGACCGGACGCTTTGAATGGAGTGAGCTGGACCGCCGGACCGTGGACGTGGCGCGCGCACTGGCCGTCGACGCCGTCGAGGCCGCCGGGCACGGCCACCCGGGCACCGCCATGAGCCTCGCCCCGGCCGCCTACCTGCTCTTCCAGCGGCTGCTGCGGCACGACCCCGCCGACCCGCGGTGGGCCGGGCGCGACCGGTTCGTCCTGTCCTGCGGCCACTCCAGCCTGACCCTCTACAACCAGCTCTACCTCAGCGGCTACGGCCTCGAACTCGACGACATCAAGGCCCTGCGCACCGCCGACAGCCTGACCCCCGCGCACCCCGAGTACGGGCACACCCCCGGCGTGGAGACCACGACCGGGCCGCTCGGCCAAGGGCTCGCCAACGGCGTCGGCATGGCCATGGCCGCCCGCCGCGAGCGCGGCCTGTTCGACCCCGACGCCGCCCCGGGGACAAGTCCCTTCGACCACACCGTGTGGGTCTTCGCCTCCGACGGCGACCTGGAGGAGGGCATCAGCCACGAGGCCAGCTCGCTGGCCGGCCACCAGAAGCTCGGCAACCTCGTCGTCCTCCACGACGACAACCACATCTCCATCGAGGACGACACGCAGATCGCCCAGTCCGAGGACATCGCCGCCCGCTACCGGGCGTACGGCTGGCACGTGCAGCAGGTCGACTGGACCGCGACCGGCTCCTACGTGGAGGACGTCGAGGCCCTGCACACCGCCCTGGCGGCCGCCCGCGCCGAGACCGACCGACCCTCGCTCGTCGCCCTGCGCACCGTCATCGGCTGGCCCTCGCCCGGCAAGCAGAACACCGGCAAGATCCACGGAGCGGCGCTCGGCGCCGCCGAGGCGGCCGCCACCAAGGCCGCGCTCGGCCTGGACCCTGAGCTGAGCTTCCAGGTCCCGGCCGACGTGCTCGCGCACGCCCGCCGGGTCGGCGAGCGCGCCCGCGCCGCCCGCGCCGCGTGGGACAAGCGGGAGCGGGACTGGCGCGCCGCCCACCCCGAGCGCGCCGCCGAGTTCGACCGCCTCTCCGCACGCGAACTCCCGCCCGGCTGGGAGGAGTCGCTGCCCGTCTTCGCCCCCGGCACCTCCGTCGCCACCCGCAAGGCCTCGGGCGAGGTCCTCTCCGCCCTGGCCGGGGTGCTGCCCGAGCTGTGGGGCGGCTCCGCCGACCTGGCGGAGAGCAACAACACCACGATGGCGGGCGAGCCCTCCTTCATCCCCGAGGAACTGTCCACCGAGGCCTTCACCGGCCACCGCTACGGCCGCACCCTGCACTTCGGCATCCGCGAGCACGCCATGGGCGCGATCCTCAACGGCATCGCCCTGCACGGCGGCACCCGCCCCTACGGCGGCACCTTCCTGGTCTTCTCCGACTACATGCGCCCCGCCGTACGGCTCGCCGCCATGATGAAGCTGCCCGTCACCTACGTCTGGACGCACGACTCGATCGGCCTCGGCGAGGACGGCCCCACCCACCAGCCCGTGGAACACCTCTGGGCCCTGCGCCTCATCCCCGGGCTGGACGTCGTACGCCCCGCCGACGCCAACGAGACCGCGGCGGTCTGGGCAGCGCTGCTGCGGCGCACCGACCGGCCCGCCGGCCTGTGCCTGTCCCGGCAGAACCTGCCCGTCCTGGACCGCTCCCCGGAGTCGGACATCGAGTCCGCGGCGGGCGCCGCACGCGGTGGCTACATCCTCGCGGAGGCCACCGGCGGCGAGCCCGAGGTCCTCCTGCTGGCCACCGGCAGCGAGGTGCACATCGCCCTCGACGCCCGCCGCATCCTGCAGCGCGACGGCATCCCCACCCGCGTGGTGTCCCTGCCCTGCCTGGAGTGGTTCGGCGAGCAGAGCCAGGAGTACCGCGACCGGGTGCTGCCGCCGCGGACGCGGGCCCGGGTGTCGGTGGAGGCCGGATCGGTCCTCGGCTGGTACGCCCTCGTCGGCGAGGCCGGCCACACGGTCGGACTCGACCACTTCGGCGCCTCGGCCTCCGGCGCCTCCCTCTACGAGCGCTACGGACTGACCGCCGAGCGGGTGGCGGCCGCCGCCCGCGCGAGCGCGGCCCGAACCGCCGGGCGCTCATGAACCAGCTCACCACCCCGCTGATCGCCCACATCCCGGGATCCAAGAGCATCACCAACCGGGCCCTGCTCCTGGCCGCCGCCTCCGCCGGGGACACCCGGCTGAGCGCGCCGCTCATCAGCGAGGACACCCTCGCCTTCCGCACCGCGCTGACCGACCTCGGCATCCGGATCACCGACGCCGACACGGGCTGGGACGTCCGGGGCGGCGGCCGCGGCCCCACCGTCGGCGCCACCACCTCGGTGGCGTGCGCCGACGCGGGCACCGCCGCGCGGTTCCTGCCGCCCTTCGCGGCCACCGGTCGGGGCGAGTTCGTCTTCGACGGCAGCGACCAACTGCGGGCGCGCCCGCTGCGCCCGCTGGTCGACGCCCTCGGCGCGCTCGGCGCCCGGGTGTCCTGCGGCCCGGCCGGCGCACTGCCCCTGACGATCACCGCGGACGGCCTGGACGGCGGCGACCTCGACCTCGACTCCTCCTTCAGCAGCCAGTACCTCACCGGGCTGCTGATGGCGGCCCCGCTGATGCGCCGAGCCCTGACCGTACGGGCGAAGGCCCTGGTCAGCCGCCCGTACATCGATATGACCCTGGCGCTCATGCGCCACTTCGGTGCCACCGCCGAGGAGCACGGGGACGGCACGATCACCGTGCGTCCCGGCGGCTACCGCGCGGCCGACCTGACCGTCGAACCGGACGCCTCCACCGCCTCGTACGTCTTCGCGGCCGCGGCCGTGACCGGGCGCAGCGTGACGGTACCGGGCCTGGGCGGCACCAGCCTCCAAGGAGACCTCGGCTTCGCCCACGTGCTGCGGCGCACCGGCGCGCACGTGACGGTCACCGACGCGGGAACCACGGTCACCGGCAGCCCGGACGGGGCCCTGACCGGGGGTTTCGCCGTCGACATGGGTGACATCTCGGACACCTTCATGACCCTGGCGGCCATCGCACCACTCGCCGACGCCCCGATCACCATCCACGGCATCGGTCACGCCCGGTTCAAGGAGTCCGACCGGATCGAGGCCGTCGCCCGCAACCTGGGCGCCCTCGGCATCCGTACCGAGCAGGGCCCGGACCGGATCACCATCCACCCCGGCGCCACCGGGCCCGCCGCGATCGCCTGCTACCGCGACCACCGGATCGCCATGGCCTTCTCCGTGCTGGGGCTGCGCGCGGGCGGCATCACCCTCGACGACCCGTCCTGCGTCGGCAAGACCTTCCCCGGGTTCCACGCCGAACTGCGCCGCCTCTTCCCCGACCACACGACACCCCAAGGAATCTGAAGCACAGATGGCGAACATACTCATCGCCGGCGGCGGCATCGGCGGACTCGCCGCGGCACTCGGCATCGCCGGCCGCGGGCACCGGGTGACCGTCCTGGAGCGCCGGGACTCCTTCACCGAACTCGGCGCGGGCATCCAGCTCGGCCCCAACGCCTTCCACGCGCTCGACCTGCTCGGCGCGGGCTCCCCGGTCCGCGCCCGCGCCGTCTACATCGACGAACTGCGGTTCATGGACGGCACCACCGGCGAGCGGGTCGCCTCCATGCCGCTGACCGGCGACTACCGCACCCGCTTCGGCAACCCGTACGCCGTCGTGCAGCGCTCCGACCTGTACGAGCCGCTGCTGGAGAGCTGCCGCGCCCACCCGCTGATCGAGCTGCGCGGCAACAGCCAGGTCGTCTCCTACGAGCGGGGCGCCCAGGGCTCGGCCGAGGTGACCGCCGTCCTCGCCACCGGCGAGCGGCTCACCGGCGCCGCCCTGATCGGCGCCGACGGCATCCGGTCCGCGGTACGCCGCCAGATGGTCGGCGACGGGGACCCGCGGGTCTCCGGGCACACCATCTACCGCTCGGTGATCCCCATGGACCAGGTCGCCGAGGAGCTGCGGTGGAACACCGTCACCCTGTGGGCCGGCCCCAAGTGGCACTTCGTCCACTACCCGATCGGCGGCGGCGCGTACCTGAACCTGGCCGCGACCCGCGACGACGACGCGCAGGAGGTCGTCGTCGGCAGGCCGGCCGAGCGCGAGCACGTCCTGAACGAGTTCCCCGAGCTCGGTGAGACCGCGCGCCGCCTCCTCGAACTCGGCCGGGACTGGAAGTCCTGGGTGCTGTGCGACCGCGACCCCGTCGACGTGTGGACGGACGGGCGCGTGGCGCTCCTCGGCGACGCCGCTCACCCGATGCTCCAGTACGCGGCCCAGGGCGCCTGCCAGGCACTGGAGGACGCGGTGGTCATCGCGCAGCTGCTGGACGACTGCTCCGAGGACGACATCGTCCAGCGCCTGGAGAAGTACAGCGCGACGCGCCGCGAGCGTACGGCCGAGATCCAGCTGGTGGCCCGGGAGATGGGGCGTCGGCTCTACCACCCGGCGGGCCCGGACGCCGTCGAGCGCAACGCCATGCTGTCGGGTCTGTCCGCCGAGGACATGCACGACAAGGTCGCCTGGCTGCACGGTGAGCGGCTCGCATGACCAGGCTGCGACTGCTGTCCGCACGCGCACGACGCGGTGTGCTCGTGCGTCCGGACCACTTTCCCCGGCGCCCCGCCGGCCGCCAGGCCCGTGGCACCGAATCCATCTGAAGTACCCAGCAAGGGAGTTGTGCCCGTCATGACCAATGTCGCCGTCATCTACTATTCCTCGACCGGCAACGTCCACACGATGGCGAAGGCCGCCGCCGAATCCGCCGGGAAGGCCGGCGCCGCTGAGGTCCGCCTGCTGAAGGTCGCCGAACTCGCGCCCGCCGCGGTCGTCGAGGGCAACCCGGCGTGGGCCGCACACGCCGCCGCCACGGCGGACGTTCCCGAGGCGACTCTCGCCGACCTGGAATGGGCCGACGTCGTCCTCTTCGGCACCCCGACCCGTTACGGCCTGCCCGCGGCGCAGCTGAAGCAGTTCATCGACACCACCGGCGGCCTGTGGTTCCAGGGCAAGCTCGTGAACAAGGTCGTCTCCTCGTTCACCTCCACCTCGACCGCCCACGGCGGCCAGGAGAGCACGCTGCTGGCGCTGAACAACACCTTCTACCACTGGGGCTCGATCATCGTCGCGCCCGGTTTCGCCGACCCGGTGCAGTTCGACCCGGCCAACGGCAACCCGTACGGCGCGAGCAGCGTTTCGGGCAACAACCCGAACAACGTGGCCGACGTGAACGTCGCCTCCGTCGAGTTCCAGGCCCGCCGGGCCGTCGAGATCGCCGCCGCGCTGAAGCGCGGTCTCGCGACCGTCTGACCGGTCCCACCACGCGGTGTCAGGGGACCGGGGCACCCCGCCCCGGTCCCCTGACCCGTACCCCCACCCGAACCTTCCGCGGAGGACGGACATGAGAAAGAGACCCCGACCCCTGAGGTACGCGATCGCACTCGTCGCGGCCCTCACGGCGGTGACCGTGCCGGCGAGCGCGGCCGAAGGACCGGCCGTCGCGGGCGGCTACGACATCGTCTGGGACGACTTCCGCGCGGGCTTCTCCCACACCGGCGAGAACGCCAAGTGGTCCCTGAACCGGACCGGCGCACTGCCCTACGGTGACGGCCGGCCGACGACCTCGGCGAGCGGCCTCACCGTCGTACCCACCGGCACCGACCCGGCCACCGGCAGCCCCGCCTTCGCCTTCACCAGCGGCCAGGAGTCGGCGGGCGGCATCGGCGACCGGGACCACCTCAAGTGGTACGCCGTCGCCAACCACCGGGCCTCCACCGGCGTCACCGGCTTCGACGCGGTCCCCGGCCAGGTGCTGACCTGCCGCACCCAGCTCGCCTCGCGCACCACCGGCGCCGACCGCCATCCCTTCGGCACGGCGGTCACCGACGCCCAGGACGACCTGAGGCTCGGCGCCGGAGCCATGTCCGTCATCGACTTCGAGACGAACCTGGTCTTCGACTTCTTCGTCACGAACGAGCGCGTCTACGCCTTCTACGAGCGGCTCCCCACGCCCGGCTCCACCTACGCGGCGTTCTCCTACGCCCTGCCGGTCGCCACCCGGCACCCCGGCCGGCGGCACGACCTGGCCGTCGCCTTCGACAGGGCGGCGGGCAAGGCCGTCTGGAAGGTCGACGGCCGCGAGGTCCTCGCCGTCGACGACCTCGGCCACGTTCCGGCCGACCGGAGCCATCTGATCCTCGACCACGGCGGGACCGAGGAGACCGTCTCGCCGCGCCAGCTGTCCTGCGGCATCGGCATGTTCACGCTGCTCGACGCGGCGGGCCCCGACGGCCGCGGCCTGGTGAGGCTCAGCGACGGACCCGACTACTACTACGACCCGGCCCGCGGCGCCCCGCGCCCCGAGCGGTTCCTCGACGAGGCGAGCCGGCCCGACAACCGGCTGTGGGGGCAGGGCGTGAAGCTGGAGGTCGGCAAGGTCGCCATCGCCTCCCGGCCGGGAACGCTCTGACACCCTCCCGCCCGGCGACCCCGCCACGCCGCAGGGGCGGCATCCGGCCCGACGGGCCCGATGCCGCCCCCGCGCGCGTTCGGCAGGATCCGGAAGCCACCCCCTACCGCGCCGGAGCCCGCCACTTCAGCAGTCCGGCCACCAGGGCCGCGAACAACGATCCCGAGACCGGGGCCAGTACGTAGACCCACAACAGCCCGGTCGTGCCGGAGACCAGAGCGGGGCCGAACTGGCGCGCCGGGTTGGCGCCCCCGCCCGAGAGCGGCCCGAGGAAGACGATCACGGCGGCGACACAGGCCCCCACCACCGCGGGCAGGTACCTCAGCAGATGCGGGCGCGTCCCGGCGAAAGCCGTGATCAACATGATCACGGCCATGGCCGCGGCCTCCGCGGCGAACACCGCCCCGGTGCTCCAGTCGGCGCCCGGCCGTAGCGCGGCGTCCCCGACCCGGGCGGCCGCCTCCCCCCACACCAGGCGCGCCAGACCCACGCCGGCCACCGAGCCGGCCAACTGCGCCACGACGAACGGCGCCACCACCCGGGCGGGCACGACCCGCAGCAGCCACAGCCCGATGCTGACGGCCGGGTTCAGGTGCCCGGCGGTCTCCCGGCGCATGGACGGCCCGAGCACGAGCGCGACGATCACGCCGACCAGCAGCCCCATCGCCACGAGTTGGCCGGTCGGCGTCGGGAAGAGAGCCGCGAAGGGCGTGCCGGGTCCCGCCATCCAACGGACGGCCGTGACCACGGTGAACAGCATGGCGGTGGACAGCGCGAACTCGTAGAGGGCGACCTCCAGGAGGCGCGGCACCCGCCTGCGCGCGCGTACGGGGGGTCCTTCGGTCCGTGGACCGGTGTCGAGGGAAGTTCTGGTCATGATCGGAATGTGCGGCCCCGACCCGGCCCCGGCAACGCCGGCCGCACCACTTCGTCAGGTGCCCCGGACCTGAAGAAGTCCCGGTCACCTGACGAAGTGAACCGGCCCCGATGGACCGGCCTCGGCGCCCCCCGGCACATTCGTCGCAGTCGGCCAAGGACACCTGGCCCGGCCTCCCCCTTAATCGAGAGGAACCGATCACCTATGTGCGGCCTTGCCGGATGGGTTGACTTCGAGCGCGATCTGACGGCGCACACCGAGACCGCGTCGGCCATGACGGGCACCATGGAGTGCCGCGGCCCGGACGCGGGTGGGCTGTGGACCTCGACCCACGCGATCCTCGGCCATCGTCGCCTGGCGATCATCGACCTCGAGGGCGGAAAGCAGCCCATGGTCGCCGACGCGGACGACCACACGCAGCCGGTGATCACGTACACCGGCGAGGTGTACAACTTCCAGGAGCTGCGCGAAGAACTCCGCGGCCTGGGCCACGTGTTCCGCACCACCAGCGACACCGAGGTCGTGCTGCGCGCCTACGTCGAGTGGGGCGCCGGCTTCGCCGATCGCCTCAACGGCATCTACGCCTTCGCCATCTGGGACCCGCGCACCGAGGAACTCCTCCTCATCCGCGACCGGATGGGCGTCAAGCCCCTCTACTACTACCCCACCGCCGACGGCGTGCTCTTCGGCTCCGAGCCCAAGGCGATCCTCGCCCACGACGAGGCCGAGGCGGTCGTCGACGCCGAGGGCCTCAAGGAGATCTTCAGCATCGTCAAGACCCCCGGGCACGCCGTCTACCAGGGCATGTACGAGGTCAAGCCGGCCACGATCGTCCGCTTCACCCGCGAGGGCCGCAGCGAGGAGAAGTACTGGGAGCTCGAGGCCCGGCCGCACACCGACGACCTCGACACCACGATCGGCCACGTCCGCGAGCTGCTCGAGGACATCGTCGAGCGCCAGCTCGTCGCCGACGTCACCGTCGGCACCCTGCTCTCGGGCGGGCTGGACTCCAGCGCGGTGACCGCCCTCGCCGCCAAGGCCCTCACCAAGCAGGGCGTCGAGCAGCCCATCCGCGCCTTCTCCGTGGACTTCGTCGGCCACGACGAGCGCTTCGAGGCCAACGTCCAGTGGGCCGACCCGGACACCCCGTTCGCCGTCGAGGTCGCCGAGCGGGTCGGCGCGGAGCACATCATCGTCGAACTCGACAACGAGGACATCCTCGACCCCGAGGTGCGCGGCACCGTCCTGCGGGCCCAGGACCTGCCGGTCTCCACCGGCGACATGGAGTACTCGCTCCTCATCCTGTGCCGTGCGCTCAAGGAGCAGATGACCGTCGCGCTGTCCGGCGAGGCGGCGGACGAACTCTTCGGCGGCTACACCTGGTTCCACGACAAGGAGGCCGTCGAGTCGAACAGCTTCCCCTGGCACCACCCCTTCGAGAAGGCCGGCGGCATCGGCGCCCTGAAGACGGTGGGCCTATGGGACAAGCTCGGGCTCACCGAGTACGTCAAGGGACGCTACGCCGAAGCCCTGGACGAGGTGCCCCGCCTGGACGGCGAGAGCGGCCTCGAAGAGCGGATGCGCGAGGTCACGTACCTCAACCTGACCCGCTGGGAGAACTTCCTGCTGGACCGCAAGGACCGGATCAGCATGGCGGTCAGCCTGGAGGTGCGCGTCCCGTTCACCGACCACCGCCTCGTCGAGTACGTCTACAACACCCCCTGGGCGATGAAGACCTTCGACGGCCGGGAGAAGAGCCTGCTGCGCGCCTCCATGCGCGGCCTGCTGCCGGACTCGGTCCTCGACCGCAAGAAGAACCCGTACCCCTCCACCCAGGACCGCAGGTACGAACTGGCCCTGCGCGAGCAGGTCGAGGCCCTCCTCGTCGAAGGCGCCCCGGTGCTGCAGCTCGTCTCGGAGGCCGACATCCGCAAGCTGCTCGACGTGCCCGAGGGCTCCTACGGGGTCGGCGGCCCGTGGAGTGCCCGCGCCGTCCTGGAGCGCCTGATCGAGTTCAACACCTGGGTCGGCGCGTACGACGTCCGCGTCGAGCTCTGACCGGCGCGCGCCCGGCCGCCGTGCGGCGGCCGGGCCCGTACCCCGCACGCATGGAGCGGTACCCGTGAAGGACCTGAAGGACCTGTTGGACGTGAAGGACGTGGAGGAACGGACATGGTGAACGACACCGCCGCCCCGACGGTTACCGTCTGGTCGGACATCGGCTGCCCCTGGGCGAGTCTCGCCCTGCACACCCTGCACGCCGCCGCCGAGCGGCGGCAGGTCGCACTGGCCATCGATCACCGGGCCTTCCCGCTGGAGCTGTTCAACCGGGAACCCACCCCCAAGTTCATCGTGGACCCGGAGGTCCAGGCGATCGCCGCCCACCGGCCCGAGCTCGGCTGGCGGCTGTGGAACGGACCGGCGCACGCCTACCCCGTGACCACGCTGCCCGCACTGGAGGCGGTCCAGGCCGCCAAGGACCCCGGGATCGGCGGACTGCGCGGCAGCGACGAGCTGGACAGCGCCCTCCGCAGGGCCTTCTACGCCGACAGCAGGTGCATCAGCGTCCACGCGGTGATCCTCGACCTCGCCGAGAGGTGCGAGCACGTCGACGCGAAGGCCCTGGCCGCGGCGCTGGCCAGGGGCAGCGGCCGTGCCGAGGTCTACGAGCAGTGGGGCACGGCCGAGGGCCCGCAGATCCAGGGCAGCCCGCACTTCTTCGCGGCCGGCGGCTACGCCTCGCACAACCCCGGCGCCACCTTCACGTGGACCGGATCCCCCTACGAGGGCGGCCTCCCGCGTCTGGACGCCTACAGCACCGCCTGGGCCGATGAACTGCTCGACACCCTTCACCGAGATCAGTAGAGAAAGAGGAGCGCGATCCATGTCAGCACGATTCGCCGGAAGGGTCGCCCTGGTCGCGGGAGCCGGCGACGGCATCTGCCGGGCGGCGGCCGTCGCTTTCGCCCGGGAGGGCGCACGCGTCCTGGTGGCCGGGCCCGACCCGGAGGAACTGGCGGGCACGCTGAAGCTGATCCGCGACACCGGAGGCGAGGCCCACAGCGTCGTGGCGGACCTGACGCGGGGCGGCTCGGCCGCCGCCGCGCGCATGGTGGACGCGGCCGTGGAGCGGTTCGGCGCGCTGGACATCGCCTTCAACAACGCGACCGTCACCGGGCCGAACAGCAACGTCGCCGACATCGCCGAGGACGTGTGGGCCGACACCCTCGCCGCCAACCTCACCGGGGTCTTCATGGCGATGAAGCACGAGCTCGCGCACATGGAGTCCCACGGGCGCGGAGTGATCGTGAACACCGCCTGCAACATGGCGAACAGCGGCCGGCTGGTGGGCATGAGCGCCTACGCGGCGTCGAAGGCGGCACTGAGCGCCCTGACCCGTACCGCCGCGCACGAGTACATCGGCAAGGGCATCCGGATCAACGCGATCAGCCCCGGCCCGGCGCACGAGGCGGGGGCGGACCACGCCGACGGGGCGACCGCCGAGGAGGTGGCCGAGACGGTGGTGTGGCTGTGCTCCGACGAGGCGTCCTTCGTCGTCGGCCACGACATGGTGCTCGACAAGAAGACCGTGGTCTGAGATCCCCCGACAAGGAGAAGTGAGAAAGTGCTGAGCAGGTTGCGTTGGCTGACCGCCGGGGAGTCCCACGGGCCGGCACTGGTGGCGACGTTGGAGGGCCTTCCCGCC